>DAOOWO010000190.1:0-5290 GCA_035371225.1 Bacteroidales bacterium
GTAGTTACCTGTTCAAGATTTTGCTTTCTCCCCAAGGCAATAAATGTATTAAGAGAGATTCCCTGATTTTGTACTTGCCTGTTTTAATTAACAAAATTAAAAATTGTAATAGCTCGATATAAGTATAAAACTGATTTACTGTAAATTAAAATTTTATTTATTTTTTATGGAAAAACCTGCCAGGCGCATCTATATGAGCAAATTAAAAAAATATTTAAGGACTGAATAAAAAACAAAAAAACTCTTAAAATTTAATAATCATGAAAACACACAAATTCACAAATCCAAACTTGTTGGCTGGCTTGGTGGTAATGATTATACTTTTCATTATTCCGCTCAGCATGATTTCACAAAAAAGCTATCAACATACAGAAAACCGGGCATTTGTAAACAGAGAACCACTAATAACCCATCAAAATGCCGACAAGGAAGACAAAACGTTGTCGCCTTATTTCTTTATAAAAAGCGAAAACAGCGAAACCGAACAATTACCTCTTAAGGCCACCTCTGCCGACGTGAATATAGCCGGAGTAATCGCTGATGTTACAGTTAAACAGGTTTATGTAAATACCGGAAAAAATGTTATTGAAGCCATATACATTTTCCCTGCATCTACACGCGCGGCGGTTTATAGTATGAAAATGAAAATTGGCGACCGCCTTATTACTGCCAAAATTCAGGAAAAGGAAAAAGCCAGGCAGGATTACCAGCAGGCCCTAACCGAGGGCAGAAGCGCTTCATTGCTGGAACAGCAACGTCCAAATGTTTTTCAGATGAATGTTGGCAACATCCTGCCCGGCGACACCATCAGCATTGAAATGTGTTACACGGAACTTTTGATCCCCGAGCAAGGAGTTTATGAATTTGTATACCCCACTGTTGTTGGCCCTCGCTATTCAAACAAATCTGATGAGCTGGCATCTGCCAATGATAAATGGGTAGTGAATCCTTATACGCATTCTGGTGAAAAACCAACGTATGCATTTAACATCGCGGTGAACCTTGCTGCCGGCATGCCCATAAAAGACGTGCGTTGTCCTTCGCATGAGATGACGATAAATTATGAAAACCCGGCAAGTGCTAACCTCAGGCTTAAAAACACGGAAGTCTTTGAAGGCAACCGTGATGTGGTGATTCAGTACCGCCTTGCCGACAATAAATTAGAATCCGGCTTATTGTTATACAAAGGGAATGATGGGGGTGAAAACTTCTTTCTTGCCATGGTACAACCGCCTCCTAAACCTTCAGTGGATCAGATACCACCGCGTGAATATATTTTCATAATGGACGTTTCGGGCTCTATGTATGGTTACCCGATAGAAACTTCAAAAAAAGTATTAAAAAACCTTATAAAAAACATTTGTGCCACCGACAAATTCAATGTACTGCTATTCGCCGGCTGTGCCAATATGCTTATGCCGCAATCGGTGTATGCCACCGAGGACAACCTTCAGAAAGCCCTCAAAATGATTGATCAGCAACAAGGCTCCGGAGGCACAGAATTGCTGACGGCACTAAAAAAAGCGCTGTCGGTTGAAAAACAAGCCGGCTTTTCGCGCACCTTTGTTATTGCCACCGATGGCTATGTGGATGTTGAAAAGGAATCTTTTGACCTCATACAAAACAACCTGAACAAAGCCAATTTCTTTGCCTTTGGCATTGGCTCGTCGGTAAACCGTTTTCTTATTGAAGGCATTGCACATATAGGCATGGGGGAATCATTTATTGTTACAAAACAGGAGGAAGCCGATGAAAAAGCTGAACGATTCAGAAGTTACATACAAAACCCAGTGCTGACGGATATCAAAGTAAGCTATGAGGGGTTCGATGTATACGACATTGAGCCTTCGCAAGTGCCGGATGTGCTTGCCGAAAGGCCGGTAATTATTTTTGGAAAATGGAAAGGAAATGCGTCAGGAAAAATAAAGATTTCAGGAAAAAGCGGAAAAGATGATTTTTCCTATGTGATTGACGTGAGCAAGTCGGAACCGAGCAAAGCAAACAATGCCATCAAATATTTGTGGGCCCGACAGAAGATAAGGATTATGGACGACTTCAACAATACCGGTAACGACCCAAAACTTATCGAACAGATTACAGGTCTTGGATTAAAATACAACCTGTTAACCAATTACACCTCATTTATTGCTATTGATTCGGTAGTGCGCAACAAGGGTGGGAAACAAGTCAGCATAAAACAGCCCTTGCCCCTGCCCGAAAATGTAAGCGATTATGCTGTTGGAAGTAATTATATGGGAGCTGCAGGATCGAGTAAATGTATGAGGATGTCGACCAGTGGTAAGGCATTTGAGACAAAAAAAGATGCTGATGATATGGAAAATCCATCAGAAAAAGGCATCCTGAAAATTGTGGAAGAAATGCCCACATTTATTGGCGGACAGCCAGCATTGGAGACATTTATTAAGACCAACCTTGTATATCCTGGAATGGCAAAAACCAAAGGAATCAGCGGTACGGTATATGTTGAATTCACTGTAAAAACTGATGGCAGCGTTGCTGATGTAAAAGTAATCCGCGGGATTGGCGCAGGATGCGACGAGGAGGCCATGAGAATAGTAAAACTGATGTCGAAAAAATGGAAACCAGGTAAGGAAAACGGGAAAAATGCATCCATAAAAATGACACTTCCCATCAATTTCATTTTAAAATAATCATCCCGAAAGTTAAAAGGTTAACAATAAAAAAGCCGGTTTTCACCGGTTTTTTTTATAATGCACTCCCGTTTAATAGTATGGATATTAACAATATACCTGATTGACCAATGAAGATAAGTGGTCAAATATTTTTCTTATAAACGCGGTATCTTTTGTACACAACTCCGCCAAGTTTTTCAATTTCTGCCCTCATCATGCTATTATTTTCCAGAATCAGGTGGCTGTCAAGGATTTTGAGTTTTCGTTTGTGTGCAGATTCGAAAACACTCTTCCCCAGCATGGCATCTAACCCAAGGTGCCTGTATTTATCTTTCACAGCACCAAGAAATAAATCAAGTTGGTTGGTATTTCTGGCAGCCTTTAAAATATGGATAAACCCAAACGGGAATAATTTTCCTTTTGCCTTAATAATTCCTTTGCTCATGTTTGGAATAGCAACTATAAACGCTGCCACTTCATTGTTTTCATCAATAATCACTTTTACAAACTCACGATCAAGGATCATGAAGTACTTATCCGCCATTTCCTTCATTTCCTGTTCGTCAAGCGGCACAAAACCGTATAATGCGCTATAAGTCTCGTTTACCAGGCGAAATACTGGAACGATGTACTTTTTCATATCACGCTTGCGTTTAAAATCAAGCAGTGTCAGGTTATGATTTTTCAGTGTTCTTTGAAGAACATGCTCGTAGAGATCAGGTATGGTTTCGGGAATTGCCATTTTATACGACAAACAATCAACTTCCTTAGCAAACCCTTCATTTTCCAATAACTGAACCATGTATGGGAAATTGAAATTTGTAGCTATTAACGGTATATGTTCATAACCTTCGATCATAAAACCCTGCGGGTCCTTATCAGAAAATCCGTAAGGACCAACCATTCGAGTCATTCCTTTCGATATTGCCCAGTTTTTCACAAATTCAATCAGTTCATGCATCACCTGCTGATCATTAATGCACTCGATGGCAAAAAAACGGGCATCTTTAAGATTATAAATTTCATTATAATGTTTATTGATTATGCACATAATTCGTCCAATAATGCGATTATTTTCGTAAGCCAGTGCCAGTATGTGCTCGTTGGTAACCAGGCTTTTATTTTTAAAAGGATTATAAAAGGCAAATTCTTCAGAAAAAATCGGAGGAACCCAGTTATTATGGCCTTTATGAAGCTCTAACGGGTAATAGATGAATTTTTTCAGGTCAGATTTTGAACTGACAATTTTTATTGTAACAGTCATAATGAACTTTTAAAACAAACGTACAAAATTTTGACAAAAAAAACAGATTTAAATGAAAAACACTGTGTTTTGAAATCTAATATTAAAATTAAAATTAAAACATTTCTATCTTTGTTCTTTAATCAGAATAATTATGTGCGGTATCTGCGGCATTGTTGAAAAAAACAAGGACAACAGTACTCTGATGGTGAATATGCTCAAAATCATTGAGCACCGGGGTCCTGATGATTTTTCGGTTCATTCTTACAAGGATTTTTGCCTGGGGCACCGCCGTCTTTCTATCATCGACCTGAATACCGGCAATCAGCCTATTTTCAACGAAGACAAGAGCATCTGCATCATTTTTAACGGCGAAATATATAACTTCAAAGAGCTGAAGGCGGAATTGCTCAAAAAGGGGCATACATTTTATACCACCTCCGACACCGAAGTGATAGTGCACCTGTACGAAGAAGAAGGCAATACATTTTTTCACCGGCTGAATGGTATTTTTGCTTTTGCCCTTTTAGATAAAAAAAAAGACCGGCTGTTGCTTGTCCGCGACCATTTTGGGGTAAAACCATTGCATTACTACTTTAACAATGGTTTGCTGATCTTCGGCTCGGAACAAAAAAGTATTTTACTGCATCCGGCTGTCAGCCGAAGTATAAATTATAATGCGCTCCACTCCCACCTCAACCTGCGTTACACCCAAAGGAACGAAACACTTTTTGAAGGAATAAAACGATTACCACCGGCTCATTTCCTGATATTTGAAAATGGCAACATAAGCATTCAGCGTTATTGGGAGCTCAACCCCCACCCTGACCCGGAGATGAATGAGGATGAGGCTATCGAAAAAATGCACTTCTTTATCAAACAGGCTATCGACAGGCAACTGATGAGCGACGTGCCACTGGGAGTTTATCTTTCGGGCGGCATGGATTCATCAACCATCGTCCAGAAGATGCATGAACTGGGATTGCCGCAGATCAACACGTTTACCATGGGGTTCAACGAGCCGACAGATGAATTTCCAGATGCCGAACATATTGCAAAACATTTTGGCACCAACCATCATACACTCTCGCTCACACTGAACCCTATGCGGCAATTTCCGGAAGTTATTTGGCATGCCGAAGAACCTAAAATAAATCTCTTGCAGGGGTTCAACATGTCGAAATTTGTAAGGAAAGACATCACGGTAGTTCTTGGCGGCCTAGGCGGAGACGAACTTTTTGCCGGTTATGATATTCATAAATTCATTTATCCTTTCAACAAATACCACAAACACACTCCCTCATGGCTGCAAAGCCTGATGAAATGGAAATCAGGTTTGTTGTTCAAAATGCAAAATCCTTTTTCCGTTATGGCGTACCAAGTTGTACGGTCG
>DAOOWO010000191.1:0-5282 GCA_035371225.1 Bacteroidales bacterium
AATAGAATTAATATTGAATTTTTTTGTTTTTTTGAAGTAATCCGGTTCTTTTTGCTCCCGCTGATAAACGGGGGCACCACCGCCAAGCACCAGCGATTCGGCAGGAATTTGCGCCACCAGTTCGCCATGCTGGTAATAATTTAGCATTCCACCTTTGGTAACCTTGCCAATCTCCACGCAATTCAGATCCCACTTGTCGAAAATCTTCAGCGCCACCTCTTCTTTTCCTTTCTCGACCACCACCAGCATGCGCTCCTGCGACTCGGAAAGCAGGATTTCCCATGGTTTCATATTTTTTTGTCGCAAGGGTACCTTATCCAGATTGATATCCATACCGTGTTCGCCTTTAGCAGACATTTCGGAGGTTGAACAAACGATACCGGCGGCACCCATATCCTGCATACCCACTACGCAACCCGATTTTATCAGTTCCAGCGAAGCTTCGAGCAGAAGTTTTTCCTGAAACGGGTCGCCCACCTGTACCGAAGGCAGATCTTCAGCAGAGTTTTCCGTGATTTCTTCTGACGCAAACGTAGCGCCATGTATTCCGTCTTTGCCTGTAGAAGAACCGACAATAAAAATAGGATTGCCAACGCCTTTGGAAGTGGCTGATGCGGTATTACCTGTTTTCACTACACCTACCGACATGGCATTAACCAGAATATTCTGATTATAGCATTCGTCAAAATTGGTTTCGCCGGCCACCACAGGCACACCAAAAGCATTGCCGTAGTCACCAATGCCTTTTACCACCCCCTTTACCAGATGTTTGGTCCGATCAAGTGCCAGGTTGCCGAAACGCAGTGAATTCAATTGAGCAATCGGGCGTGCACCCATAGTAAAGATATCACGATTGATGCCTCCCACACCTGTGGCTGCCCCCTGATAAGGCTCCACCGCCGAAGGATGATTGTGCGATTCAATTTTAAACACACAGGCTTTTCCCTCGCCAATATCCACCATACCGGCATTTTCTTCACCGGCTTTGGCCAACATTTGCGGGCCATCTTTTGGCAGTTTTTTAAGCCAGAAAATAGAGTTTTTGTATGAGCAGTGTTCCGACCACATGACCGAATACACGCTTAGCTCATTGAAGTTGGGCATACGTCCGAGAATCTTTTTTATCATCTCAAATTCTTCTGCATTGAGGCCGAGTTGTTCTGCCGTATGAAGGTTAACCTTGTTTTCCGATTTGTCTTTTTTCATCACTGTGTTTTTCTAATAGTACAAAAGTAAAAAAATATAGAAATGAAATTAAAGAGAGTATTTTTTTCAATTAATAATTATTAATTAATCTAAAATACTTCTCTTTCAACCCCGAAGACCGGTGACTACACTTTTTCCTTCATTTTTTCAATTCAAAGAAAGATAGTATTTTTCTTAATTAATGAATGTTACATACCCAAAAACAATTTCTGCCTGATGAAATTTGATTGTTTACTTAATATTTTATCTTTGCACAACAAAACATATAATTTGAGCATATTTACCGAAACACTCCTTACAGTTTTATATACTGTTTTATTTATCCTGTTAATATACAGGATAAAATTTTTCCGTATTGAAGGTATTTCTGTCAAGGTACTGAGCATAGTCTTTATAATAAAAATTCTGGCCGGCTTAGGAATGTTCTTTTTATATACCTTCTATTATACTGACAGGGCTACTGCTGATATTTTCAAATATTTTGATGATAGCAAAATTATGTATGATGCACTTTGGGATAAACCCAGAGACTTTTTCAGGATGATTTTCAGTATTGGGAACGATTCTCCATATTTCGACCAGTATTACCACCAGATGAACAACTGGTACCGCCAGTACGAAAGCAACATATACAACGATAGTCATACCATTATCCGCATCAACGCGTTGATCCGCCTTTTCTCCTTTGGCTATTTTAATGTTCATACGGTTTTTATGTGTTTCATATCGCTGGTTGGTTTGGTGGCGCTGTATAGATTTTTTGTTCCCTACCTCCAAAATAAAAAACGCTTATTGTTTTTTGCGGTATTTCTGATTCCTTCGGTTGTTTTTTGGGGTTCCGGGGTGCTCAAAGAAGCCATTTTGATTTTTGGCATTGGCATGATGTTGCACACAACCAGCCAGTTGCTCTACAAAAAACAAATTTTTCTGAACGGAATTTTGCTACTGTTTTCGTTGGTACTGCTGATGTACATCAAGTACTACATTTTCATGATTATCATACCGCTCACAATAGTTTATGTGTGGTGCAGACTCACTTCAGACAAGTTTGTGATCCTGAAATACACACTAATGACGGTGGTATGCATTATTGCCGCACTGAACATCCACCATGTTTTTCCGGAATTGAATATGCTTAATATCCTCGCGATGAAACAAAACGACTTTGTGGGACTGGCCCAGGCCACAAATTCAGGCAGCCTCATCAGCGTGGAATTGCTCCAACCAACAGTTGTCGATATTCTTATCCATACCCCGGGTTCCTTTTATAATACCCTGGTCAGACCTTATATTTTTGAAGCCGACTCGCTAATTATCCTTTTTGCCGGCATTGAAAACCTGTTTATAATTTTGATAATAATAATCTGCCTGATTTTTTCATCAGGAAAAATCACCAATAAATCAGTATTTGCTTTTTGTTTTTTGTTTTTTTCGGCCTTATATATTCTTACCGGCCTTACCACGCCGGTTTTTGGCGCCATGGTTCGTTACAAGATACCTGCCATGCCCTTTCTGATGATTTTTTTGTTTATGCTGTTGGACAGTAGCAAGATTTCAAAAAAATTTCCGGGATTGAAAAAACTTATTGATTAACTACGACTTTTTACAAGCATCCAAAAAATTTAATTATATGGGTAAGACAAAAAAAATTGTAATGATAACAGGTGCAACCAGTGGAATAGGACTTGCCTGTGCCGAAATTTTCGCCCAAAACGGGTACGACCTCATTATCACAGGGCGCCGAAACGACCGTTTGCTTAAGATCAGTACTGACCTTCCTGAAAAATACGACATCGATGTCCTGCCTCTGAATTTTGATATCCGCAACATAAAAGAAACAGAAAAGACACTGGGTATGCTTTCCGAAAAATGGAAAAACATTGACATACTGATAAACAATGCCGGTCTGGCCCGGGGGTTTAACCTGATTCAGGACGGAGATACGCAGGATTGGGACGAAATGATTGACACCAACCTCAAGGGACTGCTCTATGTTTCAAAATCTATTATTCCTCTAATGATTGCACGCCAAAAAGGTCATATTATCAACGTTGGATCCATTGCCGGCAAAGAGCCTTATATCAACGGAAATGTCTATTGCGCCACCAAAGCCGCCGTGGATTCGCTTACCAGATCCATGCGCATCGACCTGCTGAAACATAATATAAAAGTAACCCAGATAGCCCCGGGAGCCACGGAAACGGAATTTTCCTTAGTCAGATACAAAGGCAACAAAGATGCGGCCAGGAAAACCTATGAAGGTTTTAAACCTTTAAAAGGCAGCGATATTGCCTCCATTATCTTTTACGCAGCTTCGCTTCCTCCTCATGTCAATATCAACGATATGATTGTAACACCCACCGCTCAGGCGAACACTGTGCACACCACCCGTAAGTAGTTTTTGTTACGACAATTTTTGAAGGTTGATTAATTTAATTAAACGCCTGTTTAATTTTTTGATACCTTTGTTTTCTTTTTTTTAAAACAAACTTATAAACCATGGAAATAACACGCATTTTTGATCTGCTCGACAGGTATGAAGAAAAGTTTCCCAAAAACGATGCATTAGCAGGAAAAGAAGAAGGAGAATGGGTACGTTACAGTTCAAAACAATACAAGGAAATTGCCAATTATATCAGCTATGGATTCCTGCATCTGGGAATACAAAAAGGAGATACCATCGCCACCATTACACATAACAGACCTGAATGGAATTTCTTGGATATGGGCATTTTACAGGTCGGAGCCATACACGTTCCTATCTACCCCAACATCAGCGAAGCAGACTATAAGCATATTTTCAACCATGCTGAGATAAAATACGTTTTTCTGGCCGGAGAAGACCTATACAAAAAGATTTCAAACATCCTGCCAGACGTACCGTCGCTTAAGGGCATCTATACCTTCAAAAACATTTACGGATTTAAACACCTCAACGAACTTATTAGAATGGGTTTTGAACATCCGGCAAAAGAGAAACTCACTGCCATAAAAAAATCAATAACCACTGATGACGTTGCCACAATGATATACACTTCGGGGACCACGGGTATCCCCAAAGGAGTTATGCTGACTCATGCCAATCTTATAAGTAATTTTATTGCCGTATCATACATCCCGCCCATAGGCCCCAACGACAATGCATTGAGTTTTTTGCCGCTATGCCATATTTACGAACGCATGCTGAATTATCTATATCAGTACATGGGAGTGTCTATATATTATGCTGAGAACCTGGGAACCATAGTAGATAATATGAAAGAGGTAAAACCCGCCATCATGACTTGTGTTCCGCGCCTGATCGAAAAAATCTTCGACCGGATTATCAAAACCGGTCGTAAACTGCATGGTTTTAAGAAGAAGTTGTTTTTCTGGGCAGTTGATCTGGGATTGAATTATGAACTGGACAAAGCCAACGGCTGGTGGTACGAGATCAAACTAAAAATTGCCAATATTCTAATTTTCAGCAAATGGAGAGAGGTTTTCGGCGGAAACATCAAATTGCTGGTATCGGGAGGAGCTGCATTGCAGCCACGACTGGCAAGAGTTTTCTGGGCTGCAGGCATCAAAGTTCATGAAGGTTACGGACTGACGGAAACATCACCGGTAATCGCCGTTAGCAGCGCTGTTGACAAAGACGGAGTAAAATTTGGAACGGTAGGAAAACCCCTCAGAGGCGTGCAGGTGAAAATAGCCGAAGATGGCGAAATTTTGACTAAAGGGCCGGGATTGATGAAGGGATATTATAAAGATGATGAATTAACCAAAGAAGTTATCGACACAGAAGGCTGGTTTCACACCGGAGATCTTGGAAGAATTGAACCTGCCGGACAGTTGACTATCACCGGACGCAAAAAGGAAATTTTCAAAACTTCGTTCGGAAAATATGTAAACCCAGGCCAGATTGAAGCAAAATTTACCGAATCGTCCCTGATAGACGCCATGATAGTACTGGGCGAAAACCAAAAATATGCTGCGGCCCTTATTGTTCCCGATTTTAACGACCTGAAAGCATGGTGCGAAAATAAAGGATTGGTATACACCACCAACCCGGAAATGATCAACCATCCGGATGT
>DAOOWO010000192.1:0-5253 GCA_035371225.1 Bacteroidales bacterium
GTTCAGGAATTAGCAAATAATAGTACAAAAATAACGTTTATTGAATTAATTACTGTAAGAACAGAATTTTTTAAAATCTAAAAAGCACAAAGAATGTCTTCAACAATTAATCCTGCACAAGGCAAAATACTCGTTTCGGAACCATTTCTGCAAGATTTTTATTTTAAAAGATCCATTGTTTTGCTGGCAGAACACAACGCTGAAGGCACTTTCGGCCTGGTCTTAAACAAACTTACTGACATCAGGCTTTCCGAGATAATCAATAAAAAATCATTCAAAATACCTGAAGAATTTGACAATTTCGTTTATCTGGGTGGACCTGTAAAAACCGAGAGCTTATTTTTTATACACAAGAGAAATGATTTGATACCGAACTCTTTCAAAATTATTGATGGGTTATACTGGGGTGGCAGCATTAGTCATGTAAACCAACTTATCGAGAAAAGAGTGCTTTCGCGCGATGATATCCGCTTCTACCTGGGTTATGCAGGTTGGGAGCCCAAACAGCTCGACCGGGAGCTGGAAGAAAATTCCTGGGTGGTTGCTAACACCAATGTTGATTTTTTATTCAACAATCCTCCGAAAACATTATGGAAAAATGCCGTCATACTTCTGGGAAAAAAATACTCCGACTGGATAAACTACCCTATCGACCCGCAACTAAACTAAAAATTACACTGCCCTGGTAATCAGAAGTCCTAATACTGAACAACAGGGTACAAAACACAATTTACAGTTAGCCTTAGCTTAGAAACAGAAAAATCTGCTTATCGAAGTTCAAAGTATTTTATCGTTGTAAAAGGAGAAAGCTGGTTCGCTTACTTTATACGTAGTCTTGCTTTGTACCAGGGATCAATGTATATACCCTCAAGCTGTGAAGGCATGAGATACAACTTACCACTTTCTTTTACCACCTTAAATTCTAGCTGATGTACCCAATTTTCATTTTCCCCCCAAATTTTGGCAACAACCAGTCCGTCCACTGCCGAATAATAGTCAATATTATATCCCCATATCGCATAATTGTTGACTTTATACTTAGTAATATCTATCCCCTGTTCTTTCAGATAAGTTGGCGAAATACACGCTTTCATTTCATTTTGCTGAGCGGCTTTTTCGTGATTCATATAAGAAAGAAAAACAGACACAAATTTTTTCTCGGTCTCACCGCTTTTTGATGTTTTTGTTGTATTACAGGCAACTACTGAAAATAGCAAAACAAGACCGATCAGCGCAAGTTTTTTCATATATAATTTTTTACGAAATTAAAGAGTTTTTGTCAACCATTGAAAAAATCGTATAATTTTATTATTTTTGAAAGAATCCATTTATTTGTTTATTTGTGAAATCGCGGTTAATCTTTTATGCAATAATATTTATCCTTTCTGTTAGAGGATACCCGCAAAATTTATCGCAAACCATACGCGGAACAGTTTCAGATAAAGAAACAAAAATACCACTGCCGGGAGCCAACATAATTCTTTTGAATTCTGATCCGATAAAAGGAGCCACCACTGACATCCAGGGGAAGTTTCGTTTGGAGAATATAGCCGTAGGCAGGCAAAGCCTGAAAATTTCTTTTCTGGGTTATGATGATATTATCTTAAAAAACATAGAAGTAAGCTCTGCACACGAGCTGGTGCTGAACATTGAACTCAACGAAAAAGTTTATACCAGCCGCGAGGTGGTTATTTCAGGTAAAAATGAAAAACAAAACAACATAAATGAGATGTCGGTCATCAGTACACGGCAATTTACGGTAGAGGAATCCAACCAATATGCAGGCGCATGGGGAGATATTTCGCGTATGGCCTCGAATTTTGCCGGTGTTTCGGTGGCGTCTGATGAACGTAATGATATAGTTGTACGGGGAAATTCCCCCATGGGGATATTATGGCGGATAGATGGTGTTGAAATGCCCAATCCGAACCATTTTGCAGATGTAGGAAGTTCGGGCGGAGGCATCAGCATGATTAATAATAATCTGCTTGATAATTCTGATTTTCTTTCGGGGGCTTTTGCACCGGAATATGGAAATGCCACTTCGGCAGTGTTTGATCTGAAAATGAGGAATGGAAATAATGAAAAACGCGAATACCTGGCACAAATTGGCGCAAGGGGAGTACAGGCAGGTGTCGAAGGCCCTTTTGTTAAAGGGAAGCAGGCATCATATCTTGCCTATTACAATTATTCTACAGTAGCGTTATTGAGTTTGATGGGAATCAAAATTATTGATGCCGTACCTAATTTTCAAGACCTCTCTTTTAAGTTTCATTTCCCTTTGAAAAAAGGCTACATCTCGCTACTTGGCGTGGGTGGCATCAGCAAATCGGTGTATAAACCGCCAAAGGACTCCTCCCTATGGGCAAATGACGGCGACCGTCTTGGCGATATTTCGGGATCACAATCAGCTATTGGTGCTTTCACATGGTTTTATCCCCTGGGAAAAAATTCCTACTTAAAAACCATAGTTTCTTCATCATATTTTAGCCCTGATTACACCGAAGACTCCACCGGTAACGATTACCAAATATACCAGCTAAGCCGCAAGTCATCCGAACAGCAAAACAACATTGCATCAATCTTGTTTCACAGCAAAATCAATGTCAGGCATATAATACGAAGCGGCATTATATTTAGAAATCAGAACTTTGCCGACAACACCTTTTCATACACATACAATGGCGGTGAGCACAAACATATTCTGAACGACAATAAGAGCAGCCTCAATCTCGTGCAAGCCTATTTTCAATATAAATACACGATAAATGAAAATTTTTCGGTAACACCGGGGTTTCACACCCTGTACCTTTTAAATAATGGCCGGCTGAGTTTTGAACCCCGTGTGGCATTTCGTTACACTATCAACGGAAATCATGCATTGACTCTGGGTTTTGGCGTTCACGGACAAACACAACCTTCGCAGATTTATTATGCTGAAGTATTATCCGGCACCACTATCACTCATCCCAACGTATCTCTCAATTTTACCAAAAGTTATCAGGCAGTGCTGAGTTATGACTGGCTACTCTCTGAATTTTGGCGCAGCAAAATCGAAGTATATTACCAATACCTCACACAAATACCCGTAGCAGTGGATTTCCCCGTATTATCACTGGTAAATTTCAGCAATGCAGACAATGCTTTTGCCAACAAAACGCTCACAAATAAAGGCAAGGGCAGAAATTACGGCATGGAGCTGACTATTGAAAAGTTTTTAAGTAAGGGTTATTATATTTTGCTTACTGCATCTGCTTACGACTCGAAGTATTTTGACGCTGACGGCAAAGAAAGAAATACAAGATATAACAGCAATTACACTTTTAATTTGCTGGGTGGAAAAGAATTTAAAATCGGGAAAAAAAAGAACAGCATCATCGGCATCAGCGTAAAAGTTGTTGAGATCGGCGGACAACGTTATACTCCCCTTGATCTGGAACAATCTATTGCTGCACATCAGGCGGTATATATTGATTCTTTAGCTTTTACAAAAAAGACAAAAGATTTTTTCAAATTAGATTTTCGCATAAGATACCGGCTGAATGCAAAAAAATGTTCACATGAATTTGCCTTTGAACTGGGGAATGTTTTTAACCGTAAAAATATTGCCGGATTCCGCTACAACCCCTATACAAACGAAATTGATAATATTTACGACCTTCCCCTGATACCGCTGGCTTCGTATAGAATTGAATTCTAAAAAGCCAGTCTTCCACGGCGGATCAGTTGTCAGTGTTCAGTAGTCAGAAAGCCGAAGTCAGCCCTGCTGGTTCCAACGGCAATAGGCATGGGGATCAGAAAGCAGGACAACAAATTTTAGCTTCTTACTGCCTTATCAAATATGGCGGCCAGCCTTTGGGTAAGGTTTCTGCGAGTATACTCCTCAATTTTATTTTTATCTGCAAAAGAACTGCTTTGATTGTCTTTCCAGTTTTGAAAACATTGCAAAATGAAATCTGCGGCATTTTTGCTATCGGAATAATCAAACATCTGCCCTGCCCCGGCAGCATTCATCACGCTGGCAGCATCACCATCCACGGGGCCAAAAGCCACAACAGGACGTGCGGCGCCCATATAATCAAACAGTTTGCTGGTTATGATACATTTATTATCATCGGTTTTCGGAACAATCAGCAGCAAAAGCTCTGAAGCAGCAATACTTTCAAGAGAATCGACATAATAGGTATAAGGAGAAAATTTGGTTTGATTTTTATAGGGAGAAGCATTGACAAGGTCGATAAGATAGGTAGGAAAATTTCCGAGAAAAAACAATTCTGTATTTTCGTAAAATTCTTTGTTGCCTTTCAACAATTCCATGGCATTAAAAAAACAGGCAGGATCCTGCTCTTTGCTAAGACTACCGGCATAAGTAATTCTAAATTTTAAATTGGGTTTATACTCCAGCTTGCAAAAATATTTATCATCGTATCCATTGGTTATCAGATGTATTTTTTTGCTTGTTTTGCGCTGAAGTATTTCAACCAGCGATGGGCCAACGGTAATTACCTCATCCATCCTGGCTATGGTCTTATGCTCAATCCGTTTATCGATATTATGAATAAACTTCCACCGTATCGAATTATTCAACAGCCAAAACACATCGGTCCATGGATCACGGAAATCGGCAACCCAGGGCAAACCAGTCTTTTTGGCTGCTTTGCGTGCAATAATATGATTGGTTTGCGGAGGCGATGAACTAAAAATCAGATCGACTTTTTCTTCTTTAATGATTTTTACGGCTTTGTCAACAGTGGAGAAATACCAGGGAAATCGTGTATCAGGAATGAAGTTGTATTTAACCCAACGCGACAATTTGTCCATAAAAGAACTCTTTGAAGCATCGGTAAAGCCATACGGTACAAAATTCTTTTTTGATTTTGGCGAAACCTTGCTGAATATCTTGTGAAGACTAAGCCCTTTGGAACGAAAGATTTTAGTTTCAGGCCTCACTTCTTTGAGCAGACTGTCATCCTCAAAAGGAAAGTCACCGCCCTCGGTAGTAAGAATTATAGGTTCCCAGCCAAATTCCGGAAGGTATTGATAGAACTTCAATATCCTGTTGATAGGCGCTCCGCCGGCAGGCGGCCAATAGTATGTTATGAAGAGGACTTTTTTCATTTAGTTTATCAAGTGGAAAGTTTATCAAGTCAAAAGTTTATCAAGTCAAAAGTTTATCAAGTTGAAAGTTTATCAAGTCAAAAGTTTATCAAGTCAAAAGTTTATCAAGTCAAAAGTTTATCAAGTCAAAAGTTT
>DAOOWO010000193.1:0-5233 GCA_035371225.1 Bacteroidales bacterium
TGTTTTGATCAAAATCTTATTGGAGGTATTCATGAAAAAAATTGAAAAGGTTTTCGTCGTTGAATCTAAAGGAACCGAAATTTACAAACCCACCACACTGCACAATTTCAGTCTTTATATTGATGGACAATGGTACTCTCTCACGGCCAGACAAGGCACATTCAATGATGCTGATCCTATCGGAGTGTTGGATGTAACCATACTTTCGAAACTCGTCCTTGATGATATCATTGGTATCAAAGATCTGAGGACTGATAAAAGGATAGATTTTGTTGGAGGTATCCGTGGATTAGGCGAATTAAAAAAACGGGTTGATTCAGGTGAGATGAAAGCTGCTTTTGCACTATATCCTGTTTCTATGGAACAATTGATAAACATTGCCGACACCGGCAACATCATGCCCCCGAAAACTACGTGGTTTGAACCCAAACTGCGTAGCGGGCTTGTGGTACATTCGTTGGAATAATTTATTATTCAAGTCATAAAAAACGCCGGTCATTGAGCCGGCGTTTTTTTTATGCCAAATTTTCCTAACCGGCATTATCTCTTTCCGGCAAATAGCCTATGATCCAAACTGTAACGGCCGGCACCGGTAAAAATAACCGAAAGAAAAACTATGCCCATTTCCATGGCATGTGAGGCCCCTTTGAGGCCATCACCCACCGACAAATGCATCAATGTCGCAATTATCATGGTGAAGAGCATAAGCATCGCAGCAGGGCGAACAAACAATCCGGGAATTAACAACAGGCCTCCCAGCGTTTCGGATAGGGCAGCCATAAATCCCCAAAACGTAAAACCAAAGCCTACTCCGATGACACTCATCTGTGAGCCCAGAAATTGCCATGTTTCAGTACCGCCCATCATTTTTGGTAATCCATGCAGGATAAACATTATGCCTATCCCGATGCGCAATATCAGTAATCCAATATCTGTCGCAGGTGATATAAATAATTTATTTTTCATGATTTTTATTATTTAGAATTATTCTAAACAAAAATCAGGCCATTATTTATTTTTCATTTTATTTGACTAAAATTTCTGTAAATGCTTGGATATCAAAAGAAATTATATTAAATTTATAATTCAATTGACTAGTAAGAAAATGAAAACACAAAAAGAGATCAAAAGCAAGTTAAAACTGATTGTACCTTTCCTTGTACTTCTCAATTTTTCGCCCAAATGGGGGTATTCACAATTTCAACCGGTTTATGATTTAAGAACTAATAACCTTATAACGCCCGTTAAAGACCAGGGAAACTGCGGCTCATGCTGGGCTTTTGCGACTATAGCCGCCATAGAATCAAACTGGAAAAAAACCGGCTATGGTACTTATATCTTATCAGAAGATAATGTGATTGATTGTCATTCTTTTGATGAAGCTCCATGTTATGGTGGAAGTTTTTTTATGGCTCATGCACTGTTTTCAAGGCATGGCGGGACATTATTGAACGCCAATGATGCATACACCCCAACTATTCAGGATTGTCCACTGTCTCAAACTTTCCCTCCCGGCCCGCCATCATATAATGAAGAAATACGGTTTTTACCAAAGGATACAAACATTATGAAACAAGCATTAATAGATCACGGGGCTCTAGCCACTACCATGTTTTTCAATATAGCAAATTATAATTCAGCAAAGTACAAGTATTACGATAATCAGTTGGATGCAACAGATTCGCTTTATCCTCATTGCGTTACACTCGCCGGATGGAACGATACAATGACATTTCAGGGCGCGCCAGGCGCCGGGGGATGGATAATAAAAGATTCGTACGGAATAAACTGGGCACAGGCGGGATACTTTTATGTTTCGTATTACGATGCCGGCATATTGTCTGAAACGGCTTATTTCCCGAACAGACAAAATGTCCCAATGTCCGTAAACAAATCAAATGTATATTTCCATGATACTTATGGATGGGTGGATAATTTTGGTTTGGGATCAAATACAGCCTATGGTTTGGTCAAATATACCATTTCGCCTTCCGGGAGCACCATCTCAGCCCAGCAGATCAAACGGATTGGGACTTATGCTGTAGAAGACAATACGACAATAATAATCAGCATATATAAAAGTTTTTCGGCAGGTGTATTATCCGGTCTGATTACAAGCCAGTCGCTGACCTGCCCTTTTAAAGGCTTTTATAATTTTTCGTTCACTTTGCCTTCAGACTCCATTGGAACCGATATTTATATTAAAGCACAATATCAAACACCAGTTGGTAAAAATAACCCCGTACCGATAGAGAAATATGAAGCAAATCACACATCTGGAATTCAACTTTCATCAAACTCGTGCTGGGTCAGCACCAATGGTACAACCTGGATTCCAACAGGCCAAGGAAGCGGATATCCTTTTGATCTTTGTATAAAGATGTACACCGAAAATGCCCCAAAAGCTACGTTCAACATGAATACAGACAGCATTTGTGTAGGCGGAAGCATTATGTTTAACGACATATCTGCCCTGCCAAAAGACAGTATCAGATGGCTGTTAAATGGCACATATCACGGAAATATGCCCATGGAAAATATTATTTTCAATACAGCCGGGCAGCACCTTGTTGAACTCGTTGTTTTTTCGGGCAATAATAATGATACCACAGGCAAAACAATTACAGTATTACCTTTACCACCCACGCCACTGATAACACAGTCGAATGACAGTTTGTTTTCATCATACGCACATGCATATCAGTGGTATGATAACTCAGGAATAATCCCGGGAGCTACCAGCAATTACTATGTGCCACAGCAAAGCGGAATTTATTTTGTTTTGATCACGGACCAATACGGATGCAACAATATGTCCAGTCCCTTTAATTATATTATCAACAATATCAGCGAGATATCAACAGAAGATATAAAATTATTCCCCAATCCCTTCGGGAACTATCTGAACATAGTATGTCAATCCAAACCCGGAATAATCTTATTATCTGATGTTTATGGACAGATAATTCTTCAATCCACCTTATCATCATATAAATCGACACTTTACTTACAACATCTGAATTCGGGTATTTATTATTTGCACATTATTACAACTGAAGGTAGAAGGATTTTTAAAACATTAAAGTTGTAAATAAGGTTAGGAAACGGTTTACTTCAAATGGATAGTTCTCTCGTTAAACACATTCCAGAACCAGCCTGCCCATTTTAATATTCTTCAGTAAACAGCGTATAACACTTCCTGTTTCAGGTTTTGGTTTTAACTCATCGGAACAGGTGGCAAAATAATCCTTGTCCGACCCATCACTGACATTAATCAGTGTAACCTCACTACCCGAAACATTTTTAACTTTTGTTGTCCCGGTACAAATAAATTCATAGGTAGAGCCTATATGATAAAAAGGATGAAGAGGCTCCAGATAGTGCCTGAAAAGTGCCGGTGCAGCCACATAACAGCATCGAACCAGATCACCGGTCTTAAATTGATAATTCTGGTAATACTTTATCCGCAGGTAATGCGAATTATCTGATTCGTCCTTCAACTCATAATACTCCTCCCCTTCGGCCAGAGTAACGATATCCTGTATGCGAAATTCATAGTATTTACCCGGTTCATAACTAATTGATTGTCTGGGTTGAGAAACCGGGGTCAGGTACAGCTTGCCTTTTTTTATCCTGTCCACCCTGCATTGTATTATATCGTCAAAGGCATGGTCTGTGCCATCAATATGAATGCACACCTTGTTCTTCCAACAATCTTCCACCACCAGCATTTTTTCATACTTCCCTTCGGAGTTGGATATTTCTTCAATGCCCTTCACCGGAAAATCGTAAACAGCATTCTCTTTGTAGCAAGGATGTTCGGGCTCCAGAAAAATTTTTCCAGAACAATTTATTTTGTCGATACGGCATTTCACTTTCTGCCCCGGCATGATCTTATAATTCACATAATGTTTTTCTGCCAGCAGGTGTCGGGTTTGAAACGAACTGACCATCACAAAATACGTATCATCATCGGGAGGCAGATTCAGACGATTTATCACCGTGAATTCATACTCCTGCCCTTCTTCAAAAAAGTATGGGTTAACGGAAACCATTAACAAAAATACTTATGCCATAAGTTGTTTTATCCTCGCCAGCAAAACTTTTTGTGCTTTTTCGATATCGGCCTCAGCCACTGTAATATTTTCGGTATAGAGTTTATTATACTCTTTCAGTTGCAATTTACCTAGATGAGTAATAAGATTCTTTTTCACCTTATTATCGGTTCCTGCAAGGGCAAAATACAAGGTTTTCAGGTCGATATCCTTAACCAGCTTAGTCAAATCAGTTTTTTTCATCGTCAAAACATCTTTCATGGAAACTTTAGTTATTTTGGACGACTTAGTTTTGGCGGCATTAGCAACAACAGTTTTAACTGCCGTAATTTTGCCTGCTGTTTTTGTTTTTTTAACGCCAATGGCTTTAGTTGTTTTTTTTGCGGCAGGTTTTACTCGGACAACTTTTGTTTTTGCAGTTTTTTTATCATTTGATTTTTCCGGTGATGGCGGCTGATCCTGAATTTCAACGCGGTTAACGGGGTGCATATCTTTTAGTCTTATGATAAAATCACTCAGGATATTCATAAAGTTGATATAGGCCTCATAAGGAGTGTTATACGGATTAAAATATTTGTGAACATCGCCATCGGAGAACCATTTGGTGCACATATAGTAGAAATGGTCGCTGGTCTGAAGGTATTTCCAGTCGAGCTGAATCTGTTGGTCGGCAGTGTTTTTTACCAAATATTCCAGATCATACAGTTTATTGAAAGCATCATTTTGCAGGTCGTTGCCGAGCCAGGCTGTAAGATCCCGTTCTTCGTCGGCCCATGAAATAGGATTCGGCACATATATTGCTGCCCGGGGTTGCAATTTTTCCGAAAGTTCAGCGGGTGTGTAAAAACCATAGTTAGATCGGGCAAACACCGTGGCGGGCAAGGCTTTCATAAATTCAAATATGCCGGTTTCGGGCCATTGGTGTTCGCCGAAAGTTTCGTAATCCATAAACAGGTTGATGGTTTCCTGGTCGGAATCTATCTCTTGAATCCAATTTACAAACTTTTCGGTGGTCAGGGGCCAGCCGTTCCAACTTTGTTGCGAAAACCTGAAAGCAATATCGTCGCTGAGGCGGAAATTCTTCAACAAAAGTTTTAGTTTGGGATTGATCGCATTACAATACAGGTAGTTCGGGCTTTTCCACCCCATAATATGTTTGGCGCCTTCGGTAAGCATGG
>DAOOWO010000194.1:0-5185 GCA_035371225.1 Bacteroidales bacterium
ACAAAACGGGGCGGCAACAAAGACAGCTACAGTTTAAAACATAAAAAGATTAGCGGAATGTTCCGTTTCAGCAAGACAAGCAACAGCATAGTATCCAAACAAAAATTTCTCGTGTTCGGTAGCCACAAACGCTCTGCCGAGAGCGGCTCCTTCAAGACAAAACACAAAAAGTTTTCAGGACAGTTCCGGTTTAGCAAAAACAAAGGAATGGTGTCAAAAAAACGCATGGTTTTCAACGGAACAAAACGTCTGAGGGCTTCCGAAAGTTTCAATGTGGGCATCAAAAGACACCCCAGAGCCTTTGGATTCAATGCGGAAAAAAAACGGGTATCCCCCACAGTGTCGTTGATCCGCCATAAAGACACCGATGCCGGGTCGTTTGGACACGGACGGAAAAACTCAAACTTTTCCAGACAATATGTCTTCAGCAAAAAACAAAAACGTGTCAAAAAGCGTGATAGCATCTGGTGGGATATGAACCAGAGTTTTCACAAGAAAAAACGTAAAAAGAAATCCCTGGAACTCGAATTGTTTGATCCAAAAATGAAACGTCAGATGAAACTGGCAAAGTAATACTATTACTTACTCTAAATGAACCCAAAGCAAAGTCTGGATTTAGTAATGATTATGCCGATAAAGTAACTTTCAGAGTTCAAAGTACGAATGCACTATTTGGACAATTACATATCCCTTATCTGTATAATTCTCCCTGAATACTCTGAATTTTCTCAGGATAAATACTATTTTTGTCAAGAGATAAAACTTATGATACTTGTAACCGGGGGCACAGGATTTCTGGGATCACACCTACTGATGCAGCTTTGCGAACAGGAAAAAAAGGTCAGGGCGCTGAAGAGGCCGGCATCGGACCTTGCTTTTGTAAGCCGGCTGTTTAGTTTTTACAAAAAAGATTCGTTGCTTAACCGTATCGAATGGGTAGAGGGCAACATTCTGGATTTCTATTCCCTGATTCCTGCCATGAAAGACTGTGAACAGGTATATCATTGTGCCGCCAGCGTAGGCTTTTCAAACAAAGACACAGGCGCTCTTACAAAAAATAATATCCAGGGAACACAAAATGTGGTAAATGCCGCCCTCGAAACGGGCATAAAAAAAATGTGCCATGTCAGTTCCATCGCTGTTTTGGGCAAAGAAGCCCTCATTACCGATGATACTTTCTGGGACGCTGGAGAAAAACATTCGGCCTATGCCGAAAGCAAATATAAAGCCGAACAGGAAGTGTGGCGCGGAGTAGCCGAGGGACTGGATGTGGTGGTGGTGCGTCCTTCGGTAATTATCGGGCCATGGAAACAGCAGGGAGGCATCGGGGTACTTTTCAGGGAAATTGAAAGTGGATTAAAATTTTACACCCCGGGAAGTACGGCCTATGTGGATGTGAACGATGTGGCCCGTGCTATGATTGCACTAACCGAAAGCCCGGCAAAAAACGACAGTTTTATTGTCTCGGCCGAGAATATGACATACCTCGAAATCATCAGCACGATTGCTCAGATAATAGGTAAACCAGCCCCTCGCTGGTGCGCCGGCCGTTTCCTTAGCGGGTTGGCCTGGCGGCTTTTTGTGTTAAAGGATTTTGTTACCCGAGGCGATTCGGGATTTAACAAAATTACCGCCGAAATTTCACAAACAACGTCCCTGTATTCCAACAAAAAACTGCGGGACACTATAAATTTCACATACTCCCCTATTCGTGAATCATTAATAAATGTTTATAAGTTCAATAGTTTTCTTTCAGAAAAAAAATCATGAAAAACTCTTTAAGATTATTTATCCCTGTATTTGCGCTGTGCGTCATTTTTTTCGCCTGTAACAATCCGGACAAAAACAAAATAGAAAAAATTAACACAGGACAGCCCAAGGGTTCTACCGTCGACGTGCCCGTTTTTAACCAGGATTCGGCCTTTTTATTTGTAAAAAAACAAACCGATTTCGGCCCAAGGGTTCCCAATACGGCTACTCATGCCCAATGCGCTTCGTGGCTTGAAGAAACTTTAAAAAAATATTCTGGGCATGTAGTGGTGCAGCAGGCTAAGGTGCGAGCCTATAACGGCACCCTGCTGAACATGAAAAATATTATCGCCTCCTTTAATCCCGAAGCTCCTGGAAGAATCCTGCTTTGTTCACATTGGGATTCACGCCCTTATGCCGACTGGGATGAAGACGAAAGCAAACACCGCACACCCATCGACGGAGCCAACGATGGGGCCAGCGGAGTTGGCGTTCTCCTCGAGGTGGCGCGAATCATCAGCAGCAACAAGCTAAATACCGGAGTAGACATTATTTTGTTTGACACCGAAGATTATGGCGAGCCGCAGAACGATAACAATGAATACAAAGAAGACAACTGGGGGCTGGGCTCACAATATTGGTCGAAAAACCCCCATGCGCCAAATTACAAAGCCAATTACGGAATACTCCTCGACATGGTGGGCGTGGAAAATGCAAATTTCACCAAAGAAGGTTTTTCCATGCAATACGCACCCGACGTTGTAAACAAGGTGTGGGAAGCCGCCTCGCGCATAGGCTATGGCCATTATTTTTCAGCGGCTGAAACAGCACCCATTACCGATGACCATTATTACATCAACAAAATTTCCGGCATCCCCACCATCGACATCATTCATCACGACAACAACACCCGTAGCGGGTTTTACAAATATTGGCACACCACCAACGATAACATCGGAAATATAGATAAAAACGCGCTGAAAGCTGTGGGACAAACCCTGCTGACAGTACTGTATGAAGAATCTGCAGCGCTTAGTCAGCAGTAGGCTGCAGGCAACGCAGATACAGTTGTATGGTATTTTCCAGGCCATAATACAACGCATCACAAATCAGTGCATGGCCTATCGAAACTTCCAGCAAACCCGGAATGGTTTTATTAAAATACTCCAGATTGAAAAGGTTGAGGTCGTGACCGGCATTTAATCCCAAACCAAGTTTCACGGCTTTTTCCGCAGCTTTTCTGTAAGATAAAATAGCCTTTTCCCTGTCGGAAAAATAATTTTTGGCATAATCCTCAGTGTACAGCTCCACGCGGTCAGTGCCTGTTTCAATAGCATGAGCAATCATGGTTTCATCGGGATCGATAAAAATAGAGGTCCGGATTCCCAGCTGTTTAAACCCGGAAACAATTACTTTTAAAAAATCGGCATTTTTTACCGTGTCCCAGCCGGCATTTGATGTAATAGCATCGGGCGCATCAGGAACAAGGGTAACCTGGGCCGGATGAACTTCCGACACCAGACGGATAAATGCTTCCGAAGGATAACCCTCGATATTAAATTCGGTTTTAATATTTTTTTTAAGTTCGTACACATCGGCAAACCTTATGTGCCGCTGGTCAGGACGGGGATGCACGGTAATCCCTTCGGCCCCGAAACGTTCACAATCCAAAGCCACTTTTAGCAAATCAGGCAAATTTCCGCCCCGGGCATTGCGAAGCGTGGCAATTTTGTTTATATTTACACTCAGTTTGGTCATCACAGATATTTTTATGCCAAAGGTAAAAATTAGTATGTTTGTAAAAAATTATTTTCACGGAAAGTTATATGCTTGCCAATGAACTTTATACCGACGCCGTAATTCCTGTGCTCACTTCCGATACGGCCAACTATGCGCTGAAACTTATGGAAGACCAGAAAATCTGCCATCTGCCCATAGTGAATAATGTGGAATTTCTGGGTTTGATTTCCGAAAACGACATCTATGCCCTGAACAAACCCGAAGAATCTATTGGCAGCCATCCTCTTTCGGCAACCAATGCCTTCGTGTACCAGTACCAGCACATCTATGAGGTAATTTCACTGGCCGGCGAACTAAACCTGTCAATCGTGCCGGTGGTAGACAACAAAATGCGCTACCTGGGATCCGTTACCCTGCCCAACCTGCTGGAAAAATTTTCGCAAACCGCTTCCATACAAAACCCGGGCGGTATCATCATTGTAGAACGGAATCATAATAATTATTCGCTCGAAGAAATTGCAAGAATCGTTGAGGCCAACGACGCAAAAGTGCTGAATTGCTTCGTCAGCACGTTTCCCGACTCCATGAAACTGGAAGTTACCCTAAAAATCAACAAAATGAATATCTTTCCCATACTGCAAACTTTTGAAAGATACGGATATGTGGTGCTGGCCAGTTTTACCGAAGCCGAATACAAAAATGACCTGCAGGACCGCTATGATTCACTGATGAATTATCTGAATATCTAATTATCTGGTTATGAAGATAGCACTTTTCGCCACTACCTATTCAGCAGAGCAAGAGTCCTTTTATATAGAATTTATCGGGAAATTAATATACAACAAATTCGACATTTCAATATACAAGCCGTTGCACGAATCCCTTCTTGCCAACCACCTGATAAATGCTGATATAAATACTTTTTGTTGTTATGATGATTTAAAGGGGAAGACAGACTTTCTTTTCAGTGTCGGTGGTGATGGCACCATGCTGAAAACCTTGTTTCTTGTAAGGGATTCAGGAATTCCCATCCTGGGTTTTAACACCGGACGGCTGGGGTTTTTGTCGGCTATCTCGAAAGATGAAATCAGCGAAGCCATTGAAAGTCTGAAAGAAAAAAAATTTCATATTGAAAAACGTTCGCTAATAAGACTGGAACAACCAGAAAAACTCTTTGGCCGCGACAACTTTGCCCTCAACGAAATTACCATCCACAAAAAAGACTCTTCGTCCATGATTACCATCCAGGCCTTTGTTAACGATGTTTTTCTTAATTCGTACTGGGCCGATGGACTGATAGTTTGCACCCCAACAGGCTCTACCGCCTATTCCCTGAGTTGCGGAGGCCCTATCATCGCCCCGGATGCCAAAAATTTTATCTTAACCCCCGTGGCCACACACAATCTCACGGTAAGGCCTATGGTAATACCCGACAACGCGGTAGTAAAACTGAAAGTGGAGGGACGCACAGACAACTTCCTTGTAACCCTTGACTCCAACAACGCGGTAATCAGCAATGCTATTGAGTTGATTATAAAAAAAGAAGACTTCGGGATCAACCTGGTACAACTCAACTCAAAATCCTTTTTTTCAACTATCCGGGATAAGCTCATGTGGGGCTGGGACAAAAGAAATTAAACGCATAAGTTCAATTAGTAAACGCAACTTTTAACAGCGAAAAAGAGGAATTAAAAGT
>DAOOWO010000195.1:0-5169 GCA_035371225.1 Bacteroidales bacterium
CTCTCTCATCATAGGTAAAAGGCTGATAAGGTATCTGCAAAAAAAGCAGGTGGGCGAGGTGGTCAGAGATCTTGGCCTGCAGGGACAGATTGAAAAACAAGGTACGCCGACCATGGGAGGTGTTATTATTCTTAGCGCCATTCTTGTTCCGACACTCTTGTTTGCAAAACTTCACAATGTGTATATAATACTGATGATCATCACCACAATATGGCTGGGAGCCATCGGTTTTGTTGACGATTATATCAAAGTTTTCAAAAAAAATAAAAAAGGTCTGGCCGGAAAATTTAAAATCCTCGGACAAATCGGGCTTGGTCTTATTGTGGGGCTGACCATGTATTTTAACGACTCGGTGGTTATCAGGGAAAAAGCTAACAGGCCGGTGGTCAAAGAGGTGAGCACCGATAATATTTTTAAAGTAGAAAACTTTAATACATCAACAAAAGTATATTCGGAAAAACCAATAAAATCAACCAAAACAACCATCCCGTTTTTTAAGAATAATGAATTTGACTATGGCTCATTACTATCCTGGCTTGGCGATGGCTACCAAAGATGGGCATTTTTGATTTTTATCCCGTTTATCATTTTTATTATCGTGGCGGTATCCAACGGGGCTAACCTTACCGATGGGCTCGATGGCCTGGCTACGGGCACTTCGGCAATCATCGGGGTAACCCTGGCGGTATTGGCATACGTATCGGGCAGCGTGGTGTTTGCCAATTATCTCAACATCATGTATATCCCTAATACCGGAGAACTGGTAATTTATATCAGCGCTTTTGTGGGGGCCTGTATCGCGTTCCTGTGGTATAACTCCTATCCGGCACAGATATTTATGGGCGACACGGGAAGCCTGGCTATAGGCGGCATCATCGCTGTTTTTGCCATCATCATCCGCAAAGAATTGCTGATTCCTTTGTTGTGCGGTATTTTTCTCGCACAAAGCCTTTCGGTCATTATGCAGGTGGGGTATTTCAAATACACCAAAAGAAGATTCGGCGAAGGCAGGAGGATCTTCAAGATGTCGCCTCTGCACCATCACTACCAGAAAGTGGGATATCACGAAGCAAAAATTGTTATGCGCTTTTTCATTGTGGGAATTATGCTGGCAATATTGACTATAGTAACATTAAAGATCAGATAGAAATGTCATAAAAAATGCAAACACGTATTGTCATACTTGGAGGAGCCGAAAGCGGAATAGGAGCAGCCATACTGGCAAAGAAAAAAGGGCACGAAGTGTTTGTATCCGATGCGGGGGAGATTAAAAAAAATTATAAAGACGTTCTTTTACATCATGCAATAAGTTTTGAAGAAGGGAAGCATACTGAAACCCTTTGTGTTCGGGCTCAGGAGGTGATAAAAAGCCCGGGAATACCCGACAACGCGCCGATAATCAGGACGATAAAAGCGCACGCTATTCCGGTGATTTCCGAGATAGAATTTGCTGCCAGGTATACCAATGCAAAAAAGATTTGTATCACAGGCAGCAACGGAAAAACAACCACCAGCATGCTCACATTTCACATCCTGAAAAAAGCAGGACTCCATGCAGGACTGGCCGGAAATATCGGAAAAAGCTTTGCCTGGCAGGTGGCTGAAAACGACTTTGACATCTATGTGCTTGAAATCAGCAGCTTTCAACTGGACTATATGTTCCAGTTCAAAGCGGATGTAGCCGTGATTACAAACATCACACCCGATCATCTCGACCGGTATCACAACAGGTTTCAGGATTACATTGACGCGAAATTCAGGATACTGCAAAATCAGGGTGCCGGCGATTTTTTTATTTACTGTGCCGACGATCCTGTTATCAGGCAGGAACTGGCCAAACGCAGCATCCCCTCTTCAAAAATACCTTTTTCACTGGCAGAGGTGCCGGAAGAAAAAGGAGCTTATATGAAAAATAACGAGTTGAATATTAATATATTATCAAATAAAATAACCATGGGAGTAGAAAATTTTGCATTACCGGGGAAACACAATCTTTACAATTCAATGGCTGCAGGAATCATTTCCCGCATCTTTGATATCCGCAAAGATGTAATCAAGGAAAGTATGTCCGAATTTCAGGGGGTGGAACACCGTCTGGAATTTGTGACAAAAGTGCACGGAATTGAATTTATCAACGATTCAAAGGCCACCAATGTAAATTCTACATGGTATGCCCTCGAAAGCATGACACACCCAGTAATTTGGATTGTTGGCGGCGTAGATAAGGGCAACGATTATTCCTGCCTGAAATCTTTAGTGAAGACCAAAGTGAAAGCCATCGTATGCCTGGGTGCAGATAACGATAAGCTCATCAAAGAGTTTGGCGCCCTGGTGCCTGGAATAAAGGAGGCCAGGTCGGCGGAAGAAGCCGTGCAGATATCTTATGCTCTCGGAAATCAGGGCGATGTGGTGTTGCTGTCACCGGCCTGTGCGAGTTTCGACCTGTTCAATAATTATGAAGACAGGGGTATGAAATTCAAAAGAGCTGTATACGACTTATAAAAAATCATTACAATGAAGAAATTTTTTCAAAATTTCAAAGGGGATAAAGTAATATGGGCTGTAGTTGTCATTATAGCACTATTTTCTATTTTGGCAGTATACAGTTCCACGGGCACGTTGGCCTACAGAAGCAAAAAAGCTGCAGGCAACACGGAGTTTTTTATCATGAAACACTTTTTTACGTTAATCATGGGTATCGCCTTGATGTACATTTCACACTTGATAAAATATACTCATTACTCAAAGATTTCGCAAATTTTGGTTTTTATTGCCATCGTATTGCTGCCAATCACCCTGTTTACAGGTAGTTCTGTGAACGAAGCTTCCCGCTGGCTGACACTGCCAATTATTGATCTGAAGTTTCAGACTTCCGACCTTGCCAAACTGGCCCTGATTATGTATCTCGCCAGAGAAATCTCCCGAAGGCAGGAACAAATGGACGACATCAAAAAAGGTTTTCTTCCCATCGTAATCCCGATAGTGCTTATTTGTGTGTTTATTTTGCCGGCCAACTTATCTACTGCGGCCATATTGTTTATGACCTGTATTATCCTTATGATTGTCGGCAGGGTGAAAATAAAATACATAGTTTATCTTTTTGGGATAATGATTGTTGCCGGCGGGCTGCTGGTGCTCATACTGAAAAATACGCCTTACGAAAGCCGTGTGTCTACATGGACTAACCGTCTGGCTACATATTTCGGCGAAGAAAAAGAACAAAATCCCGACGATGTTTATCAGATAACCCAATCAAAGATTGCCGTGGCTCAGGGCGGATTCTTTGGCAAATTGCCTGGCAACAGCACACAACGTAATGTGCTTCCGCAAGCTTATTCGGACTTTATTTATGCCATTATTCTCGAAGAATATGGTTTTTTGGGTGGATTTGTGGTGCTGCTATTGTATATGATTTTGCTGTACCGCGGAATACGTCTGGCCACAAAATGCGACAAGATTTTTGGCGCCCTGCTCGGGCTGGGAGTCAGTTTTGCCATCGTGTTTCAGGCGGTGATCAATATGGGTATAGTGGTGGGCTTGTTCCCCAATACCGGGCAGCCCCTGCCGCTGATAAGCATGGGCGGCACTTCCATCTGGTTTACCAGCATCGGTATCGGAATCCTGCTTAGCATCAGCAGGGCCAACGATGAAGCGGAAAAACAACGAATACAGGAAGAAGAAAGTAATAAAGAAATTAAAACTGTAACAGCAGATGCCAACTAAGAAACACAAATTTATCATAAGCGGTGGCGGTACCGGCGGCCATGTTTTTCCGGCTATTGCCATTGCCAATGCCCTGAAGAAAAAATGTCCTGAGGCAGAAATCCTTTTTGTTGGGGCTATAGGCCGCATGGAGATGGAAAAAGTGCCCGAAGCCGGGTATAAAATCATAGGATTAAGTATCAGTGGACTCCGCCGAAGCCTCTCGTTGCAAAATATTTCCACCTTATTTAAACTTATCTCCAGCCTGCAGAAAGCAAAAAAAATTATCAGCCAGTTTAACCCCGATGCCGTTATTGGTGTCGGTGGCTATGCCAGCGGGCCGGTATTAAAAATTGCCGCATCAAAAAAAATTCCCACCCTGATACAGGAACAAAATTCCTATCCTGGAATCACAAATAAAATTCTTTCCAAAAAAGTCAACAAAATTTGTGTGGCTTATGAGGGTATGGAAAAGTTCTTTCCAAAAGAAAAGATTATCCTCACCGGTAACCCCGTGCGGCAGGATATGACTGTACTTCAGGGGAAAAGAGAACCCGGCCGGGAACTTTTTGGACTGGATAATACCCGGAAAACCATTTTGGTGGTGGGCGGCAGCCTGGGAGCACGCACTATCAATAATGCCATCCTGGGTAAACTCGAACTTTTTAAACAAAACAACATCCAGTTGATCTGGCAAACCGGAAAAACTTTTTATGAAACAGCCCAAAAGGCCTGTGAAAACTATCGCGACAGCGGCATAAACTGCTATGCGTTTATTTCAAAGATGGATTATGCGTATGCCGCCGCCGATGTGATAGTGTCGCGCGCCGGAGCCATCGCTATTTCAGAAATTTGCCTGGTCGGCAAACCCGCTATCCTGGTGCCTTCGCCGAATGTTACAGAAGATCACCAGACCAAAAATGCCCTGGCTTTGTCGGGAAATGATGCAGCCATCCTGGTCAAAGATGCTGATGCCGCTGAAAGACTGGCCGATGAAGCCATAGCTCTTGTCAACGATGAGGCGCGTGCTGCCCTGCTCAGCAGCAATATTGCACGCTATGCCCATAAAGATGTGGCTGATCGTATTGCCACAATTATTTTAGAAATGATTAAGTAATTTGTATGACAACCGGAACGAGTAAGACATATTATTTTTTGGGAATCGGCGGCATAGGAATGAGTGCGCTGGCCCGCTTTTTCAAATTGCAGGGACACCGGGTGTCGGGGTATGACAAAACACCTACCAAACTCACCCGGCAACTTATCGACGAAGGCATTGATGTTCATTTTCATGAAGATATCAACGCCCTGCCTTCCGGCATCGACCTGGTGGTATACACACCGGCGGTCCCCGTGGAACATGCCGAATACAGGTACTTCATCGAAAACAATATACCTTTAAAGAAAAGAGCCGTAGTGCTTGGCGAGGTGGTAAAAAATAATTTTCTGATTGCTGTAGCCGGAACG
>DAOOWO010000196.1:0-5145 GCA_035371225.1 Bacteroidales bacterium
CCCAAAAGGCGATACGGTTCACTTTTATCTGGCGGATTACCGGTTTTCAGAAAACTCACAGGACTATATCCTGAAAAATTGGGTATGGGTTGATCTGACTCCACTTGGAAATGTGGATAGCCTGGTATTTCTGCTGAGCTCGTCCGACAACGGACAGTTTGGGATGAATACCCCTCCGTTTTTTTGTATTGACAATTTTACCACTGCTGATTCTCCTCAAAACATTATTGCTTTGGAAAGCGATCATTTCTCCATATTTCCTAATCCTGCCAGTCAGCGGGTTTATGTTACGATGAACAATAAAAATATCATCAAAAAATTAAACCTGTATGATTTGGCTGGCAGAGAGCTGGTAAGCGTTGAGAATTTTCCTTCCGGCGGATATCTGGATATCAGTCACCTGTCTGAAGGCCTTTATTTTCTTAGTATTGATGGCGTTTCCGGTAAGTTGTTAATCAGGTAATATGAAAATAAGGGATGTAAAACTGTTTATCGTACTGATTTGTCTGCTACCTATCAGTGTATGGGCACAATTTCCTCCAGCCGCAGGCCAGCCGGGAAGTTTGGCAATTCATAAAGATAGTTCGGTGTTTGTTGGATGGGCAACGCATTGTGCCGTGGCGCCGGGCTGGCAAAACATTGCCGATACCTCATTGGGTAAAGCCTCGGTGGGTGATAGCTCAATGGCTATAGGTGTTGCCGGGACCAATGGTGTTGTAAGCCTGGGCGATGGAGGATGCGCTGTGCTGACCTTTGATTATCCCATTGTTAATGGCCCTTCGTGGGACTTTGCGGTATTTGAAAATTCGTTTTCGGATACTTTCCTTGAACTGGCTTTCATCGAGGTGAGCTCCGACGGGGAAAATTTTTTCCGTTTTCCTGCGACATCGCTCACCGACACCATGGTTCAGGTTGGGGCTTTTGATGCGTCAATGGATGCGGCAAAAATAAACAACCTGGCAGGAAAATACCGTGCCATGTATGGAACACCTTTTGACCTGCAGGAACTGGATGGTACTCCCGGCCTTGATATCAACAACATCACCCACATTAAAGTGATTGATGTGGTGGGGTCGATCGACACGGCTTATGCTACTCATGATGCATTTACCCACAAAATCAATGATCCGTGGCCTACCCCTTTTGCGGCTTCCGGCTTTGATCTTGATGCTGTCGGTGTTATACATCAGCAGCCGGCCGTCATTTATGAAAATGATGACAAATCCTATATCAGTGTGTATCCTGTTCCTGCAAATAACTATATACATGTTGTTGCAGGCAAACCTTTGGCAGGGCATAAAATATCTTTGATAAATGTTGATAGGAAAACCCTGAAAACCTCCTATGCGGAAGATTATGGCGCAATCATTGACCTGTCGGATGTACCTGCCGGCATATATGTTATAAATGTATCGGATGGACACCGAAATTGTATAAAAAAAGTAATGATAGTAAAATGAAAAAATTTCTCCTCATGTTTGGCAGCGGCCTCCTCCTGATGGCTTTGCTGAGTTCCTGTAAAAAGGATCCCCCCCCTGACGATACAAATATTGATATTAGCACGAGCCATGGGATTTTTATTGTAAATGAAGGAAACTTTCAATGGAGCAACGCATCCGTTACGTATTACAATTTTTCCAATCAGGATTATAGCGAGGATATTTTTCTCGGTATCAATAACAGGCCGCTTGGCGATGTGGCGCAGTCCATCTGTGTATATAACGGAAAAGCATATATTGTGGTAAATAATTCCAATAAGATAGAGGTGGTCAATGTGAGCGATTTTGTTTCATGCGGTGTTATCAGCGGGTTAAGTTCTCCGCGTTATATAGTTCCTGTCAGCACGGAAAAAGCTTATGTGAGTGATTTGTACAGCAACAATATCAGCATTGTTGATTTAAACACCAATACGATTACCGGCAGTATTCCCTGCCACGGCAGTACTGAAGAAATGCTTTTTCATGAAGGCCAACTGATAGTTACCAACACAAGAACCGACAAGATATATTTTATCAATACCATCACCGATGCCGTTACCGACAGTCTTCAGCTTGGTTTTGCATCAAACTCGCTGGTTTTGGATAAAAACGATAAGTTGTGGGTAATGTGCGCCGGGGATGGAACTCATAATGTCAACGCCTCGCTGCATAGGGTTGATATTGGTCAGATGTCGGTGGAACAATCCTTTCAGCTAAGTTCAACTTTGGATATATGGGACAAAATAGCTATCAATGCAACGCGGGACACTATTTATTACATGTGCCATGGAGTTTATCGACTGCCGATTTCAGCCGACGCGCTGCCTGGCGAAGTGTTTATTCCACAGGGTAACAGCATTTTCTACGGACTGGCAGTCAACCCATTCAGCAATACCATTATTGTGGCCGATGCCGTTGATTATGTTCAGAAAGGAAAGGTATATTATTATTCTGCAGCAGGCACTCTGCAGGGAACTATCAATGCAGGAGTGTTGCCGTCGGATTTCTATTTTTTTTAAAGCCTGTCTAAAAATACTACGCCGTTCAGGTGGTCAATTTCGTGCTGAAAAATGATAGCGGCGAAATTGCTTCCCGAATAGCCTTCGATTAACTCCGTATGGCTGCTGCCATCAGGCAGGTCGTAGTCAACCACCACGGCACTGTATCGATGCGAGGGGCCCGAAGTATCAGGTACGGACAAGCAGCCATCCCAGGGAAAAATCACGGGTTTGTTTGAATACAGAATGATTTTGGGATTGAGATAACACTCAAATGGTTGACCGGCTTTATCAAGGCGTTGTACCCAGATGATGTTCCTGTTGATGCCTACCTGCGGAGCGGCAAGTCCAACACCATTAGGTTCATTAAGAAGGGTTTTTTTCAATCTTTTGATCAGGTGATTCAATGTGGCAGTATCATTCAAATTTACATCAATAGATTGTTTGCGTAATATCAGAGAATCGTCATGTACAAAATAATTCATGATTCGCATTATGGAATCGTTATCTCCACTATTAATCAACGCTTTTTCGGCTTCGGTGAAAGCCAGTTCGTCAACAGGTATTTCCTCTGTTTTATCTTTTTTGCATTGGGCAAATAAAAGGATGCTGCAGCACAACAGCGCTGAAAAAAGAAATTTTGTCCTGAACTTCATAGCTTAAATAGTTGTTTATTATGGCAAATTTATAAAAAAATCAAAGATGTTACATTTTATTCGCGCCATTCTTTGAGTTTTAAATCCGGTTTAATGTAAAAAGCCTTATTAATGATTTTATTATAGTGTACCCATGTCCATTGCGGTTCTTCCCAGCAAGGGTCTTTGTAATAAAAGCCGGATATCCGTATGTTGAAAAAGGAAAAGATTACCAATACAAACATTATGGACACTTTCAGGATATTCTTTTTATTATGAAATATTTTCGAAAACAGAAAGGCTACGGGAATGGCAAAAAGCGGATAAAATTCTATCATGCTTCGGTATCCGAACGAACATGCAAAGGTATAACTCCACCAACTGGCATTCAGGTAGAGTATGGACAGAAAAATAAACAGGATGGCGAATGAATGATGGATTTTTTTTACGAGAGAGATAATTAGCCCGATAAAAAAGAAGATAAAGAAAGGAGTATATACTATCCACCCACTTTCAATACCAAACAGTACTTTGAAAATTTTGGGATCAGTGAGGTATTTGAATGTTTCAGGGGTTCCGTTAGGATCAACGTACCCATATAATTTTAGGCTTCCCCACGCATAAGACCAATAAGCAATTTGCGGGATGTAAAACAATATCCCGATAAAAATGATTATTAAAAAGTATCTGATATTCTTAACTATGAACATTGTCCTTTCTTTTAGCGAATGAAAAGAATAAACGTCATACAGCAAAAATAAAAATGCGTACAGAATATTTGTAGGCCTTATCAATACTGCTAACGCCAGGGGTAGCCCGCATAATATGGCATTTTTTATTTTTGGGCTTTTCATGAAAAAATCAATACGGTACAAAAAAAGCGTCAGCACAAAAAATGAATAGCCATGAGACATTCCTGGTTGACAAAACGTATAGTAAAAAAGATTGGTGGCGAAAAACAGAGCCGTCACCGTGATAAAAGAGGTTGCTTTTCCGAAACGTGGCCTGAGAATTTTGAATAAGACGAATAAACCCAAAAACATGTACACTGTCACTGAGATAAGTAGGGCAACCTGATAGGGAAAAGAATAACCGTCGGCGGCAAGACCGTTGATTTTGCTGTAAATATGGGCACCCGCAAAAAAAGGTAATTCCAGCAGGGAAACCCCCATGGTAACTTTGTTCAGCCTGTTGCCATTCGGCAGCGGAACAGCATAGTGCATATGGGCAATGTCATTTTTGATAAATGTAGATGGAAGATAATCGTAATAAGCCTCTGCATCTGACCATATCATCAATGAGTATTTGACAGGGATATTGTTAACAATGAACAGGCTCATTATAACAAAAGCAATTCCCAAGAATATTGCAGCATGTTTATTGAAAAATCGTGTCCACAAACACCATGACCAGCACTGCTTATTTATTTCTTTTTCCATAGGTTAATGGGGTGAGTCTTGCGATCTGACGGAGTTTGTGTTTCCTGTTATTGAATCCAGTCGGCTTATATCATAAATTGAAACCGTTTGATATTGGCCTATTTTTTTCGAAAGTATTTTTTTTATGAGATCGTCATGCAGCAGGGTGGAATCGCCAAGTATGAAATATTTGATGTGCAGATCTTTGTAAAAGTCGAGGTATTTAAACAATTCCACTCCATTATCCCGCTGCAGGGCAATACCTCTTTGTCTCATAAGATACAGAGTGATGTTCGACGAGGGTTCGGGAAAAGAGAATACTTTGTCCTGTTCTGATATCCCAATGGACCGCAGGTAGGGGGTGATGGTTTCAAAAGCTAGTTTTTCCTGTGGATACATCCAGTGCGCGTAGCGGTAATTATCTACTTCGTATCTTGATAGCAGTGGAGAATAGTCTTGTTCAGGAGTATCGGCGCTTGCATAACGGGCCTTCGTTACAGCTTGTCCATAGCATACGCCTAACACAACTAACAACAGAACAGGGATCTTTAGTTTCAGAGATTTGTATAAGCGGGGGTATTCGGTTTGCACAAACCAGAAAAAAGTTAAACAGGTG
>DAOOWO010000197.1:0-5143 GCA_035371225.1 Bacteroidales bacterium
ATTCCATTACTTGATCAATAATGCAATTTTGTCAGGGATAAAGCAAATTTCACCCGAGTCAGAGTTGTTTTCTCAGCAGGTTGAGGGCGGCCAGGCTTGCGCGGGTTATATTGCGGCCACGGTCATTACCTAGCGAAAGTTTTTGGGTAAGTGTTTTTTCGGGGGTGGAGCAGGCCAACCAAACCGTTCCTACCGGTTTTTCGGGAGTGCCGCCTGCCGGTCCGGCAATACCTGAAACCGCCAGGGCGTAATCTGTGCCCATAATTTTTTTTAAGTTTTGCGCCATGGCAATAACTACCTCTTCACTTACAGCTCCATGTTTCTCAATCAGCTTTTTGTTCACCCCGAGCACTTTTGATTTTATATCATTGTCGTAAGCGATAACCGAACCCTTAAAATATCCTGACGCTCCGGGAACTGCCGTTATCTGGTGGGCTATGAGTCCGCCGGTACAACTTTCGGCGGTGGCGATACTGGCATGTTTTTCCAGCAGTAATTTGCCGGTAACCGCTGCCAGGGTATCGTCATTATATCCAAAGATAAGATCGGGGATGAGTTTTTTTAGTTTTTTTACTTCAGCATTAAAAGCTTTTTTCGTTTCAACGGACCCTGCGTGATAGCACGACAACCTGAGTTTTACTATCCCTGGTTCGGGCAGGTAGGCTAGTTTGATATGGCTAGGAAGCTTGTTTTCCCACCCGCTGATAAGCTCTGCCAGGGCCGATTCCCCAATGCCTGTGGTGAGGATGGTCTTATGGATGATAGGTGCCGAGATGTTTAACTTGGCCAGCAGGGGTATAATGCCTCCGGTCATCAGGGCTTTCATTTCAAAAGGCACGCCGGGCAACGAAAAGTAATGTATGTTGTCTTTCTGAAACCACATACCCGGGGCGGTGCCCAACGTGTTTTTTATCACCGTACAGTTATGAGGTACCATCGCCTGGTTGCGATTTACAGTAGTAATTCTTATGCCGCGCTGATAAAATAATTTGCGGATATTTTCCAGTGATGGCTTGTGTAATATCAATGTTGACCCGAAATATTCGCAAAGAGTATTTTTCGTAATATCATCGTTGGTAGGCCCCAGGCCGCCCGTAATGATAACGATACCCGACTGCCGCGAAGCCAGTTGCAGTGCATTGCTGATTTCATCTTTGTCGTCGGCGATGGTCAAAATACTTCTTACCTGAATACCCGCCAGGTTCAGTTCAGCAGCAATAAAAGAAGCATTAGTATTGACAGTCTGACCAATAAGCAATTCGTCGCCAATACTGATGACTGAAGCTGTCATTTAAAGGATAGCGTTTCGCCCATGTCTTTTGGAACTATTGACATGACCGGAAAATCCGACCTGCGGATGATGTCCGAAGCATGAGAATTGACAAAGAAAGGTACCAGTCCTGTTTCCTGCTGAGTCATAATGAGGATAAGGTCAATATCGCCCTGCTGTTTAGCATATACAAGCAGTGAGGGAACCATATCCGATTCGCTTTCGGCTTCAATCATCTCGGCCGTACAATTTATATTACGTTCCTGAATAAATTTCTGTACCTGGGCCATTTTTGTCAGAAGCTGGTTTTTTATCTCCTTGTGGTTCACTGACCATAAAATGGTGAGAACTTTCACTGTAGAGTTAAACATCTTGGCGAGTTCTATGGCCCATTTTACTTTCTGGCGGCTTTCCTGTGTCAAATCGATGGGCACCAAAATGCTGCGGCATCCGTTGTAATGGGTATCAGCGCCGATAGTAATTACCGGACATTTAGCGTTACGGATTACCCTGCTGGTATTAGCTCCTACATTGGGTTCAATGGTGTTAATACTGCTTTCTTTTCCCAAAATGATAAATTGGGCCTGTATCATTTCAGCCACCTCAGTAATTTTTGCATAAACTTTGCCACGGGCCACCATGTGGTTAATAGTCAGGCCGGTTTCTTTTGATTTTTGTTCAGCAAAGGTGGCAAGTTCGGCCTCAATTTTTTTAATCATGTCGTCCGACTGGTCAGCCGAAAAAAGTCTCCCTATCATCTTGCTTTCTTCATGTACATATAGTAACATAATGTCAAGCTGTAACATACGTGCAAGATTGTACGACTGGCTGAGGGCTATTTCGGCCTGTTCGTTGAAATCAAAAGGAACTAAAATGTTTCTGAAATTTTCCATAAATATTTATTAATTTTGTGCAGTTTGTAAAAATAGTTATAATGACCCGTTAAAACAAAATAATTGTTGTCAATCGGGCGTAAAAAATTATTTTTTAAAAATTGTTGTTAAGCGGCCGCAAAGATAGTATTAAATTTTATTTTATGAAAACATATTTTGAAGAATCCGAATTGATTTTAACTGCTGAAAAAAAGATTTATCACCTGAATCTGCACCCCGACGAAATTGCCGATAACATCATTGTGGTGGGCGACCCGGGCAGAGTGGCAACGGTATCAAAACATTTCGACAGCATAGATATTAAAGTTCAAAACAGGGAATTGGTCACACATACGGGCTATTTAAACAATATGCGCATAACGGCTATGTCCACAGGTATGGGCCCTGACAATATTGATATTGTAGTAAACGAACTTGATGCCCTGGCCAATATCGACCTGGACAAGCGTGCACCTAAATCCGGACACCGTAAATTGAATATCATCCGGCTTGGAACTTCCGGCGCCATGCAGGGAGATATTCCCGTGGATTCGTTTGTTGCCTCGGCCTATGGACTGGGTATCGACGGCGTGCTGAATTTTTATAAAAAAACATCTGAAATTATTGAAAATGAGATGAATGATGAGTTTGTGAAACAAACAAACTGGCCCGGATTTTTGGCCAAACCTTATATCATCAAAGCTTCTGATGGCCTGCTCAACAAAGTGGCCTTTGATATGATACAGGGTGTTACGGCTACCGCTCCCGGTTTTTTTGGCCCGCAGGGTAGGGAACTCAGGGGCGAACTCGCCATTCCCGATCTTAACGAACGACTGACCAGTTTTGAATTCAACAAAAACAGGATTACCAATTTCGAGATGGAAACATCGGCACTGTATGGTCTGGGCAAAATCCTGGGGCACGAAACCCTCACTATTTGTGTGATCATCGCAAACCGTATTGCAAAACAATTCAGCAAAGACTACAAGCCGTTGATGGAAAAACTGATAACTACCGTACTGGAAAGATTAACAGCCCGTTAGCTACTGGACGAGAATTATTAATTCAACATTTTAGTTTTTTCATTTTTAAACTGTATTTTTGGGAACAAAAAATACATGAGAAAAATTTACTGTTTTGGTGAAGCTGTTTACGATATTATATTTAAAGATGAAAAACCTGTAGAGGCCAAGCCCGGCGGTGCCATGCTCAATGTGGCCATCTCGCTCGGACGTCTGGGACTGCCGGTGTGTTTTGTGGGAGATTTTGCTAACGACAGGGTGGGCAATATCATCAAAAGATTTCTTGAAGAAAACAATGTAGATACTTCTTACATTACCATGTACACCAACGCCAAGTCGCGCATCGCCCTGGCTTTTCTTGATGAAAAAAATAATGCTGATTATTCATTTTATAAAATAAGGATAGAAGATAAACCTTGTATCAGGTTTCCGGAATTGCAGTCCGATGATTTGCTGATGTTCGGATCTTATTACGCGATAAAGCCCGAGATCAGGTCTATGGTTTCGGAGTTCATTAACAACTGTAAAAACAGTGGCGCCATCGTAGTATATGACCCAAATTTCAGGCTGGCCCACCTAAAAATGTTAGATCAGCTAAAACCCTTTATAGAAGAAAACATTGCCGTTGCCGACATCGCCAAAGGATCGGACGAAGATTTCAAAAATATCTTTCATACGGAGGATGCTGAAAAAACTTTTTCGGCGTTGCACCATCTTGGATGTCAATCCATGATTTACACACGGAACCGCTATGGCGTTGATCTGCACACGACTGATTATCAGCATCATTATGATGCTATTGGCGTTAAACCGGTGAGCACGGTGGGCGCCGGCGATACTTTTACTGCAGGAATGGCTTATTGGCTGTTCAAAAATAACATTAGCAAAAATAAATTGCAGCACCTTTCACCTGACGAATATGAACAAATGATAAACACGGCTATTCGTTTTGCTACCAATGTTTGTAAGAGTTATGATAATTATATTTCATTTGACTTTATAAATGAGCTGAATGAAAGTTTTATCGATCAACCCGAGAATAAAAAGGAAATATAAATTGTTTTTCGTATTTTTGTATAAAATACTGATGGATAGAGGTAATAGCCATTAATAAATATCGTCAGTTAAAAAAAATACCCCGTTCCCAAGTTTTTTACCAAATGATGCGTTTTATAATTAAAGTGAGCATATGAATCCCGGAAAAGAATTGAAGGAGATGATAAAATTATGCAGAGAAGGGAATTCGTTTGCTCAGGAAAAGTTATATAAAATGTATTATGGGGCGATGATGAATATTTGCTTGCGATATGCCAAAAATAGCGATGATGCTGTTGAAATTTTGAATACTGGCTTTTTGAAAGTATTTCAGAATATGGAAAAATATCAGGGAGACGGAGAATATCTCAGTGCCTGGATACGCAAAATTATGGTTAATACCGCGCTGGACAGGATACGATTTGAAAAAAACCGCTACAATAATACTGTGCCTCTTAATATTAATAATGATTCTGTACATATTGAAAATGATGCTGTCAGCAGGCTGGGAGAGGATGACCTTATCAGGATGATTGAGGAGTTGCCTCCGGCTAGCCGAGCTGTTTTTAATATGTATGTGTTTGAAAACTATAACCATAAAGAAATTGGCGAAAAACTGAATATTACCGAAAGTACCTCGCAATGGCATTTATTGAATGCCCGACGGATATTAATGAACAGAATACAAAAACTAAATTCCAAAAAGTCTATAATAAATGGATAAGAAAAATCAAATAGACGACTTATTCCAAAAAAAGCTTGGTGATTACGAGCCGCCCTATGTTCCCGAGCATTGGCAAATGATGAAATCGGCGCTGGCTAATCCGGGGAATACTGCCATGAAATCTACCGGAAAAAGTATCTCCGACATCATTATTATAATCTCTGCAATTTTTTTGGTTACTACGGGCATTGTTACTTATGTGGCTCTGGAAAGATCAAGG
>DAOOWO010000198.1:0-5143 GCA_035371225.1 Bacteroidales bacterium
ACTGATGCAAAAAGCCGTAAACAATTTCAGGGTAGAAAAATCACCCTTAATAGCCTCCGCGGCCCCAGAAATACCAAGATATTCAAGGCAAGCCGGGGTTCCGACCGAAAAAATTTTGAAGGCAATGGCAATGGTTGCGCCAAGTAATGCCCACACTACCGCACGTGGCATGATACCAAAACCTTTTACAAAATAATTGCCTGTCTTGATGCGTAAACCAATCAGCTCGCCTGTGGTAGCCAGGATGCCAAATTTAAGCATGGCAAGCAGTATGGGATGCGCCGTGTTGGTGTCAAGATAAAATTTGTATAGTGCAGGTAATATCACAAATGGCAAAAACAGCATTGCCAGAAACAATAACATGTAAAAGTCTTTGAGTTTCATAGTTTTTTTGGCTAAAATACTAAATAAATCAATAAACTAAATTTATGATCGCGGGTGAAACTGAATTATGGCGTCGCGCAGAAACTCCCTGTCAAGATGAGTATATATTTCGGTGGTGGTTATAGATTCATGTCCAAGCATATCTTGTACGGCGCGCAGGTCGGCGCCACCTTCTATCAGGTGGGTGGCAAAAGAATGCCTGAACGTATGAGGGCCTATTTTTTTCTTCAGGCCAATCTTCTCTGCCAGGCCTTTGATCATCAGAAAGACCATCTGGCGGCTCAGTCTGGCACCCCGCCGGTTTAAGAACAATATGTCGGCACTACCCTTTTTTATTTCACAATGAACACGCACAAGTTCCAGATATAAACGGATTTGTTTCATAGCAGATTTCCCTATCGGCGCCAGCCTTTCTTTGTTGCCTTTGCCTATGATACGCACAAATCCCTCGTTAAAATAAATATCCGAAATCTTGAGATTTACCAATTCTGACACCCGCAAGCCGCATCCATAGAGCGTTTCCAGTATGGCTTTATTTCTTTCGCCCTGCGGCTGGCTCAGGTCGATAGCGCCTATCAGGGCGTCAATCTCCTGAATACTCAGCACATCGGGAAGTTTTCGGTTTATTTTAGGCGATTCCAGCATTGCGGCAGGGTCGTTTTTAACTATATTTTCAATGATAAGGTATTTGTAAAAAGCCCTGATGCCCGAAATCACACGGGCCTGGGTATAGGGACTCATTCCCAGCTCGTTGATCCATTTTAAAAAAGCCTGAAGATGATGCAAGGCAACATCTTCGGGTTTCAATATCTGCCGGGAATAGTCGAAATACTGCAAAAGTTTTTCCACATCATGCTGGTATGCCTCAATAGAATTACCCGAAAGTGATTTTTCAAGCAGTAAAAATGATCGGAAACCCTTTAAATATATATTCCAGTTTTCCATTTACCAAAACAATAAAAATCAGCACAAGATTCTCAGAGGCACCAGATACCTTACCACCCGCTGGCAAGAACATCTACGATGTGCATTGTCTTCATCGGCAATTTATTTTTTGAGATATACCCTTGCAGATGCATCAGACAGGAGGCTTCCGTAGATACGATATAGTTGGCTCCGCTGTCGATGGCATTCTGTACTTTCTGTTGTCCCATGGCCGTGGAAATAGGCTCAAATTTTACCGAGAAAGTTCCTCCAAAACCGCAACAGACCTCGTTATCTTTCATTTCATTCAATTGCAAGCCTTTCACATGGCGCAACAATTTCCGCGGCTGTTCCTTGAGGCCGTATTCACGCAGAGCAGCACAGGCATCATGGTAGGTAATCACATTGTCAAATTCAGCTCCTACATCCTCCACATGAAGCACATTGACAAGAAAATCAGTAAATTCGAATATATTACTTTGTATCTGCTTGCATTGATTGTGTAACGAAGAATTATTGAACAGTTCCGAATAGTAATTTCTCACCATGCCCACGCACGATGCCGAAGGAGCCACAATTTTGCGGTTGTTGGAGAAATCATGGATAAATTTCTCTCCCATACGGCGGGCATCCTCCCAAAAACCGCTGTTGAATGCCATCTGCCCGCAACAGGTCTGCTCGGGATTATAATCAACGCCAACGCCAAGTTTTTCAAATATTTTAACCATGTTGGTACCTACCTGCGGATAAACCTGGTCGATAAAACATGGGATAAAAAGGTCAACTATCATGTATTTGTTTCTTTAATGAAAGCAAATGTAGAAATAAATTTTGTTTTTTAGTACTTTTGGATAATTAAACATATTTTGAATTTTTTCAATCACATGAAGTATTATATACTTTTTCAGTGGATATATAAAGGCGTCCATTCACCACAAGAGATTTTTTCTATGATTTCGGAGTATATCCACAGCAATTCCTTTAATGACTTTTGCTTATTTTAATAACATGCCGCAGCGCTATTTCATAAGACTTGCATACGACGGAAGCCGTTACCACGGCTGGCAACAGCAAAATAATGCCCTGAGCATCGAGCACCTGGTGAACGAAGCCCTGGGCACTGTGCTAAGACAAACTATAAAGGTTACCGGCTGCGGACGTACCGATGCAGGAGTACACGCCGAAGAATTTTACGCCCATTTTGATTGCGATAGCGCCATCGAAAACAAGGATAGCACGGCCTATAACCTGAACAGCCTCTTGCCCAATGATATTGTAATCCATCAAATCCTTAAAGTAAAAGAAGATGCCCATGCGCGTTTTTCGGCGGTGCGGAGAACATATAAATATTATATCAACACCCGCCGTACACCTTTTGGCAAAGAATATGAGTTTTTTATGCACCGCAAACCCGATATAGTCCTTATGAACCAGGCCAGTAAGATTTTGATGGAGTACCACGATTTTTCGTGTTTTTCAAAATCGCACACCCAGGTAAATAATTTCATTTGCAGGATATTCGAAGCCGGGTGGCAGGAATCCGGCTACAGGCTTGTGTTTACAATAACGGCCAACCGTTTTCTGAGAAATATGGTCAGAGCCATCGTCGGAACCATGCTCGATACAGGCCTCCATAAAATAACCCTTGAGGAATTCAGGCAGGTGATTGAAAACGGACAACGTTCAGGAGCCGGAATGTCGGTACCTGCACAGGGTTTGTTTCTGACAAAAGTGGAATACCCGGAAGAGATTTTTCGCACTGATCAGCCATTGTTTTATTAAATGCCCAGAAAAAAACATGAGCAACAAGCTTTCCAAAACAAAAATTGTGGCCACTATCGGCCCAGCATCCTGTACAAAACCAACCCTAAAAAAAATGATTGAAGAGGGCACGGATGTTTTCAGGATCAACTTTTCTCATTCTACGCAAAAACAATTTGCCGAACTGGCAGCGTTGATAAAAGAATTAAATACTGAAACAGGCAGGCATATCGCCATACTGGCCGATTTACAGGGGCCCAAGCTGCGCATCGGCGAGGTTGAAAATAATGCCGTTGTACTTGTACCGGGCGATACGCTCAATATAATCACCCGGAAATGCACCGGGAACAGAACACAGGTATATATGAGTTATCAGGAGTTTCCGCGGGATGTAAATGCTGGAGAAACCCTCCTGATTGATGACGGCAAAATTAAACTCGAAGTATTATCCACCAACAGAAAAGATACCGTAAAAACAAAAGTGATTCATGGCGGCACCCTATCGTCGCACAAGGGAGTGAACCTTCCCAATACTCATGTTTCGCTGCCCTGCCTCACCAAAGAGGATATCTCCAATGTGCTTTTTGCTCTCAGGCACGGAGTGGACTGGATCGCCCTGTCCTTTGTCCGCAAAGCTGATGACATCATCGAATTAAAGAACCTGCTGAAGAAGCACAAGAGCCAGGCAGGAATAATTGCCAAGATAGAAAAACCTGAAGCTCTGAAAGAAATAGACATGATTATTCAGCAGTCCGACGGCATAATGGTTGCCCGCGGCGATCTTGGGGTTGAAATGCCCTTTGATGAAGTGCCCTTAATTCAGAAACAACTCATTGAAAAAAGCATACGGCAATCCAAACCGGTAATTGTTGCTACACAGATGATGGAAAGCATGATTACAAACTTCTCTCCTACGCGTGCCGAAGCCGCTGATGTGGCCAACGCCGTGCTCGATGGCGCCGATGCACTTATGCTCAGCGGGGAAACATCCATTGGCAGATACCCGGTGGAAACCGTAAGAAACATGCAAAAGATTATTATACATACCGAAACTTTCGGTAATCTTTTTAATAAAATTGATGTACCCGACGAAAAATCACACACATACCTTGCCGATTCCGTTTGTTACCATGCCGCAGAACTCGCCTGCCAGATCAGGACAAGGGCCATTATCACCTTTACGCATTCAGGATATACCGCCAGGCATATCTCAGCCAACAGGCCGGTAAGTGATGTTTTTGTCTTTACCAATGTGGATAGACTGATGAAACAACTGTCGCTGATGTGGGGCGTAAAAGTGTTTTATCTGAAATCATACGAAAATATGGAGCAAGCCATCACTGAGTCAATGAGGATTTTAAGAGAAAAAAAGTTTTTACGCAAAGGTGAACGGGTGATTCATGTGGGTAGCTCCCCTTTAAATGAACACGGTCCGACAAACATTTTAAAAGTCAGTGTTGTATAACAATAATGCGGAATAATTTTTTTTATTCACACGCCTTATTTATACTCATCACATAATTGTTAATCACATCCAGTTCTTTAGCCGTCTGGCTGCCCGCAAAGCCTGTTATGTTTTCAGAGGTAATTTTTTCCTGATATTGCTTTAAATATATCTTCGCCAGTGGCATATACGACCAGTGCCATTTTTCTTCCTGATAGCCGTTTTTACGTTTTTCGCCCAGGGCCGTGAAAGGTTGGCAGAACCCAAATTTATGGGCATTTTGGCACAGCCATTCGTAGGTTTTTTTCCCTGCGGTAGTCTCAAAATATCTGTTTTCAACACTGTTGATGTCCACATCGGTACCCCAGTGGTGCCGCGATGTTCCTGGCATTGAGCTGTACTTAAGGATGACACGTGCCCGTTCCACAGGATCTTTCACAGTAGTTGCCAGATTTTTCCCCTCCACCAGTCTGCCACCGTTCCATTTCTGTTCCCATATCGATTTCTGATAACGGAAGTTGCGGGCACCCGAGATAATTTTCAGTTGCACGCCATCGTTTTTCGCTGCATAAAACATTTTTATAAATGCCTTGTAAGTTTCCTCACCTATAAAAATACCTCCGCGATTGG
>DAOOWO010000199.1:0-5132 GCA_035371225.1 Bacteroidales bacterium
AGGGTATCTGAAGGAAAATCGCGTTCAGAATACTGATCAATATCAACCCAATACCCTTCGTAGGCATCGCCGGTATTTATATCAGACATACCATCAAGCATATCGGCAATCACTTTGTAGTTATGGCTTTTGTATAAGTTGACATTAAGTCCGCCGGTAAAGAAAATATGATTGTTGATCTCGTAGTTAAGATGACTTGATAAACCGCCCTGCACATGGTCGAGACGGCGTTCTTCGAGGATGTATTTTGCCTGGTCGCCATTCAGATAGCTGAGGTAGTTGGTCTGATATAGCCTGTCCCAGTTGATCTGACTGAAGCTTTCATCATTTTGCCATGCTTCGGTAAGAGCCTGAACCACTGACGGATCAGCAGCTTCATCAAGGTCTCTGTTTTCCTGGTAACTTGGCAGGTATCTGTAGTAATCGGGGCGAGGGTCAGCGGCATCGTACCAGTTAAGCGCCGTGGTTCCCATACGGCCAAAACTCGTACCTAAGGTAGTGGTAAGTTTCATCTTATCATTGATATCAAAATAATGTGTCAGCAAAATCACAGGTTCGTGGGTGGTTCTAATCCTGGAATTCCGCACCTCGCCGTTTTGCCATCCCCAGTTGGGATTATAATAATTATCGTTCAGCAGATCATACACTTCCTGAACTGCGGCCGACTGCATCCCTCTTTTGGCGGGAGCTCCGAAACCTGTAAAAGAAATGTAATGTTTCTTTCCAATCTTTTTTTCCACAGAAAGAAAATACGAATAGGCGTCGTATGAAGTTCCTTCCACATAGCCGAAATTTCCCTGACGTGTTGACAATGATACGGTGGCTGCCCAGCCATTCTCCATCATGCCCGTTGAAGCGGTAACCATCGCGCGGTGCTGGTACGAACGGTTGGAAAAAGCATACGAAGCTTTTATCTGCTTGCGTTGATGCGAAGCCCTCACATCCAGATCAGTGGTTCCTGCAAGCGAACCGAAAGCAAATCTTGACGGACTCAGTCCGTAAACACTTTCTTTGTAACGTGTAGCATCGTTAAGGCCACCCCAATCAGAATAATTCGGGCGTCCGGTTTCCGGATCATTCATGGAAAGTCCGCCAATAGACACTTCGGCATATTCATTGTCGTATCCCCGCGGACGGAAATATCCGGCGCTTAATGTGTAGCCGGCAGTAGAAACAAATATATCGTTGGCCGAATGTAACAGCCCGCCTATATATTGTTCCTTGATATCATCTTCCGATTCAACTGCACTCGCAGAAACCTCCGATTGATACATTACATTTTTTTCAAGGCCTCCGGCTTTCATCTGGACCATGCCCAGATTCACTTCGGGCGAATTTACTTCTACAGTCATCGTTTTAGTTTCGTAACCATCCATATCAAAATTGATTTCGGTGGTACCATAACTAATACCGGTGGCAACAAACTTTCCTTCGGTATCCGAAAGAAACTGCTGCATACCAACCATTACTTTTGCGCCGGCCAACGGTTTCCCTTCGGCATTGGCAAGCGACCCTCTCAGGGTAGCATTTTGTGCTTGAACATAAATTGCCATAAAGACAACAAGCAAGGTTAAAAAGAACTTTTTCATCATGTTACGATCACTTAGTTTTTAAAAGATTTCTTTCCTATATTTTTTTGAAACAAAGGATTTAGAATATTATTTAATGTATAAAATCCTTACAAAAAAATTTCGGCAAAGGTACTTAAAAAACATTTATTTGAATTATTTTCTGTCCAATTTTGGCAAAAGAAGTAATTTTGTTAACCAATACACTTCTCAAAAACCTGAAACTATGTTAAAAAAAACCCTGACCTTAGCATTTATCTTCCTGATTAGTTTTACATTATATGCACAGGATAAAAAACTCAATATTGCCATTGTAGCATTTTACAATGTGGAAAATTTATATGATACAATTGATGACCCCATCAAAAACGACAACGAATTTCTTCCAACGGGTTCACAAAAATGGGATATTGATAAATTTAACCTAAAACTGGAGCGTATTTCAGAAGTAATTTCAAAAATCGGTCAGGATGTTGTTCCCGATGGGCCCGCTGTTATAGGATTATCGGAGGTAGAAAACCGTTTTGTTGTTGAACAACTGATTGCAACTGATAACCTGAAATCAAAAAATTATGGCATTGTACACTACAACTCTCCTGACCGGCGTGGTGTTGATGTCGCACTGCTATATCAGAAAAATCGTTTCGAACTGGAAGGCAGCAAACCCTTTACATTGAAATCGAGCGACACATCATTTCGCACCCGCGACCAGCTATTGGTTTGGGGCAAGCTCGATGGCGAACAGATGTATTTTCTGGTGAACCATTGGCCATCACGCAGCGGTGGGGAACAACGCAGTGCACCCAGACGTAAGGAAGCTGCCCTGCTGGTAAAACATATCACTGATTCCTTATTTGCGGCAAACCCCAATACCAAGATTTTCATAATGGGCGACCTGAACGATGACCCTACCAATGCCAGCATTTTGAAACATCTTAATGCCAAAGGAAATCTTGAGGATGTAAAAGAAGGCGGCCTTTATAATCCCATGTATAAACTCTATAAAAATGGAGTGGGTTCTAATGCGTACCGCGATGCATGGGATCTGTTTGACCAGATTATTGTTTCCTATCCGCTTACCGGCACTGATTACAGCAGCTACAAACTGCTTAAAGCCAAAGTATTTAACGAACCTTTCCTGCAGCAAAAAACCGGGACTTTTACCGGCTATCCCTGGCGTACTGCTGCCGGAGGACAATACATTATGGGCTACAGCGACCACTTCCCGGCCTATGGAATACTGGGACGCGAAGCAAAATAGTTATTTGAACGTGAAACGGCCAATCTGCGGCCAGAAAATACCCATTTTATGAAAAAAACAGGCTTAACGGCAGTGTTTCTTCTATTATTTGCGGCTATTTCGGCTCAGACAAGCATTTCAGCCGATACCCGCTTTTTTATTGCTGACCTGAAAAAAAACCAGGCAAAAAACACCACTTCATACCCCGGATCTTTTCTCGAAAAATATCCTGTACGGGTGATGAAAAACAATTATTACCTCGCCTGCCTGGCAAAAACAAACGATAACTATAACCGGAAGGTACTCGAAGCCGAAGGCATGATTGTAGGTTCACAAACAGGGAATATCATTACCCTTCATGTTCCTTTAGAAAATTTCGACGAAAATATTTCTATCACCGGCATCACGTATTTAGAAATTGCCGCTAAAGCCCGGCCATTTCTCGACAGGGCCATACCCGACACCCGTACCGACAGTGTCTGGCAAGGCATTAATCTGCCACAGCCCTTTACCGGGAAAGACGTACTGATTGGTATTACCGACTGGGGATTTGACTATACCCATCCGATGTTCTACGACACTACCCTGTCGCATACGCGCATTGTAAAAGCCTGGGACCAGTGGCGCACTGCAGGACCACCACCCGCTGGATATACCTATGGTACAGAAATTTCGGGAGAAACCGACCTGTTAATGGCACAGTGCGATACCTTTAATGTCTATGAGTGGGCTACCCATGGATCGCATGTGGCGGGCATCTGCGGAGGCAGCGGCGCAGGCACCATTTACCGCGGCATTGCCTACGAAGCCAATTACCTGATGGCTACGTTCCTGGTCGATATGGCAGCGGTGCTGGACGCCTATAACTGGATGTATGATTACGCCATAAGCGAAGGTAAAAGACTGGTAATAAACCAAAGCTGGGGATTGTTCTGGACAGGAACGCTGGACGGATCGTCTCTGTTAAGCCAGGCTATCGACACCCTGTCGGCTGCCGGTGTGGTTTTTGTCTCTAGCGGAGGCAACAACGGCAACGAATATTTTCACCTGAAGCACACTTTTTCGGGCTCCGCCGACACCATGAAGACTCAGATTGAATTTGATTATTACGCATATTACCCCAATATGTGGGGACAGTCAGTTTCTATCTGGGGCGAACCTTTGCATAGTTTTGACATTTCGGTAAAGGTACTTACAACCTGAATGAAACTATTGCTTCTTCTCCCTTCTTTTCGTCAAACAGCGTAATTCCATATTTTGAAGACACCCTTATTATTGGCTCAGATACAGTATTTTACAACCTTACCAGCGATTCGGCCCACCCGCAGAACAACCGGCCTCATATGCGTCTGAGAGTGCGCAACCTGAATACTTCGCTATACAAAATTGCCCTGTTTGCACGGGCCGACTCGGGAACCATTCACTGCTGGAACCTTATTGAACTTACCAATGATGTAGGTAATTGGGGCTCGCCATTCAGCGCACCGCTTACTGGTTGGGACAATGGCGATTTGTATTACGGCATAGGCGAACCGGCATGCACAAAGAGCGTAATTACCGTTGCAGCCCATCTTTCGGAAAAAAGACTGACCAATGGGACCATTGTTGGAGGTACTATTGCCAATTTCTCAAGCTATGGCCCTACTTACGATGGCCGGCTTAAACCGGATATTTCGGCCCCGGGCGTAGGTGTCGTTTCTTCAGTTTCTTCATTCACCAATCAGGCACTGTCTACGCCTTCGGCTACTGTTGCCTTTGGAGGAAGAACCTACCAATTTGTACCTTTTTCGGGAACCTCCATGTCGGCGCCAATGGTTACCGGCATTGTCGCACTTATGCTGCAAGCAAATCCGACACTCACACCGCAACAGATAAAAGATATCCTAATAGAAACGGCCCGCGAAGACAACCGTACCGGCAACATTCCCGACACCGGAAGCTACGTTTGGGGCTGGGGAAAAGTGCACGCATGGAGAGCTGTAAAAACAGCATATGCAGGCATCAGCGAACCTGTAGACAATAATAATGTGCTTGTCTGGCCTAATCCTGCCACCGATGTGGTATTTATTTTGGACGAAAGCGCTTACAGTCCGATGACCATAAATATCTACAACACTTTTGGCAATTTAGTGACTTCTCAAACAATAACACAGAATGAAATAAATGTCAGCCAACTACCTTCCGGTTTATATTTCCTTGAGATAATTGCAAAAAAAACCAGGGCCGTAGTAAAACTGGCAAAACTTTAAAAAATTTGCGCCTGGCTTTTTAGCCATACTACGGTTATTAAAGGACCAATTGAAGCATCCCGTTGCGGTTTTTGG
>DAOOWO010000200.1:0-5130 GCA_035371225.1 Bacteroidales bacterium
ATCTTCAAATCGGTTTTTGACGGCTCCAAATGGAGCGAGCCCGAAAATATCGGATACCCCATCAATACCCCTGATGATGATGTGTTTTTCTCTATCTCCGCCAGCGGCGTTCATGGCTATTATTCATCGGTCAAACAGGATGGATTAGGCGGACAGGATATTTATGTCATCACCTTCTTAGGCCCCGAAAAACCGTTGATTAATAATACCGAAGACAACCTCTTAGCCAGCATGGCTCAACCCGTCAATGAAACAGTAATAGAAAAACCCGTTGAAATAAAAGAAAACCAGGTAACACTGCTCAAAGGCATTGTCATGGACGATATCACTTTGGCTCCTTTAGGCGCTACCATTGATATTACAGACAACGAACGCAACGAGGTGATAGGCACCTATGAATCCAACAGCGCCACCGGAAAATACCTGGTATCGCTGCCATCAGGAAAAAATTACGGTATCGCCGTAAAAGCACCCGAATACCTTTTCCATTCCGAAAATATCATCATTCCTCCTACCACTAGCTACCGCGAAGTGGAAAAGAACATTAAACTAAAAAAAGTTGCCGTGGGAAGTACCATTGTGCTAAAGAACATCTTTTTTGATTTCGACAAATTTACTTTGCGATCAGAGTCGATTCCCGAGCTGGAACGCTTGCTGAAATTCATGGTTGAACTGCCAAGCGTAAAAATCGAAATCTCCGGGCATACTGACAATATAGGCTCAGTGGCTTATAACAAAGCCTTGTCGGAAAACAGGGCAAAAGCAGTGGTTGACTATTTAGTGGGCAAGGGAATTGATAAAAACAGAATGACCTATAAAGGGTTCGGTTTCGACCAACCTGTAGCCACCAATGATACGGAAGAAGGCCGTCAGTTGAACAGAAGAACAGAGTTTAAGATTATCAGCAAATAACCTGAGGAAGCGGGATTTTATTCAGACCTTGCTTTTTACAATAAACAACTTGTCGCCACGGTGCACTGCCGAATGAACTGGTATTGAACACAACTGCGATTTCTCCACTATTGATACCGTATGATCGTCAATCCTCATTTCCCGGATGACATCTTCGTAAACACCAGTGGTATTTCCGATAATCATTATTTCATCACCCAAAGACAACGGGCGCGTTTCCACCTTAATGTCGGCCACTTTAATTTTAGAATAATAATTGGTAATTTTTCCGATATACACTTTTTCTTTGACGGCCTGCGATCCATAAACATTATTCCATTCACCCAGTGTCTGGCCCAAATAATAGCCATCCCAAAAACCACGGTTATAAACGGTTTTCAGTCTTTCTTTCCAGGCCTGTATTTTTGTCTCGGAATAACTGCCGTCGGCAATACTGTTTATGGCCTCTTTATAACAGGCAGTAACAGTTTTTACATAATCGGCGGAACGGCCGCGGCCTTCAATTTTTAAGGTGGTGGCGCCGGCCTTTAGCACTTTATCAAGAAAGCCTATGGTGCACAGGTCCTTGGGCGACATGATGTATTCGTTATCAATCTCCAGTTCGGTTCCGCTTTCCTTGTCGGTGACAACATAGGCTCTGCGGCACAACTGAAAGCAGGCGCCCCGGTTGGCGGAATGATTGTTGTCGTGCAGGCTCAGGTAGCACTTGCCCGAAACAGCCATACATAAAGCCCCGTGAGCAAACACCTCTATCCTGACCAATTCGCCGGAAGGGCCTTTGATCTGCTCTTGTTCTATCTTACGGACTATGGCAGCCACCTGATCAAGATGCAGCTCGCGGGCCGTAACCATCACATCGGCAAATTTCGAATAAAACCTCACCGCATCTATATTGGTAATATTACATTGGGTTGAAATATGCACCGGAATACCGGCACGATGAGCCCTTTCGATCACACAAAAGTCTGAAGCGATAATGGCGTCAATCCGGCTTTGTTTCACCGCCTCCAGTATTGCTGCTACCTCCTGAATTTCGGTATCATAAATAATCGTATTCAGTGTCAGATAAGACTTTATGCCGTTTTTGCGGCAGACAGCAGTAATTTCATTAAGATCATTTATCGTGAAATTTACCGATGAGCGGGAACGCATATTTAAATTACCCACACCAAAATAAACCGCATCGGCACCGCCCTGAATCGCTGCAGTGAGGGATTCAAAAGACCCGACAGGAGCAAGAAGCTCAACCTTATTCATTGCTTTTTTCTGCAAAGTTACTAAGATCTAATCAATTTGGCCGTTTGCCTTAATATTCACTTGAGGAAATAAAAGTTTTTATAATTTTACCGTAAACTTTTTATGATGAAATACGCTGGCATAATTCCCTCGCTTTTATTAATGCTGGTGATGGCTTCGTGCAAGCCTTCGCCCCAAAAAGCCGAACAGTATTACGATACTGTTATTGCCCCTCTTGAAGATGTTTTTGATAAAGAAGAAGCACTTATTGTGTTGATAAATAACAAAACGGAGCAACTTGCCAACAGTCCCTTCACTTTTCAATCAGACACCGTAAAGGATCTGGTTGTTGTTGACACCAGCGGGAAACATATCGAACAGGCCTATAATGACCTGATATCACAGATTGCCCTTTCAAAAATCCGGCTTTCATCACTGAAAGATTTCGATAAAAGCAGCCAATTGAAAGACGCCGCATTAGCTTTGCTTAACGAATATGATGTGTTATGCAAAAATGAGTACCGCGCACTTTTGCAGATTTTGCAAATCCCTCCGGCAGAATATTCCTCCGAACAGGAAGATAAGTTTATGCGGCTTTCCGACACCATAGATTACAGGTTGAAAGAAAAAATCACCATGCTGACCGAAGAACTGAAACTTTTTTCAAAGAAATACAACTTCAAAATACAGGAAGATAGTGTTACTAACGCTGTTTTACCATAACGCACCTCTATGAAAGAAAAACACACCCTTTTTCCTGTTATCCTGTTGCTGTGGTTGCTTGCCTCCTGCGGCCCGTCAAAGGAGGAAGCTATCAGCTATAACGACCGCATCATCAACGAACAAACCCTTATCGCCAAAAAAATAAACGTCCTGTATAATTCCTTTTCGGCAGGTAGCCCCGCACAGATGGACGATGCTTACCAACAAGCGCTCAGCCAGCTTGATTCGGGCACAGCGGTTGTTTCAAAAATGCATAGCTTCGATGGAACGGGGGATTTTCGCGATGCCGCCCTTAAACTCTTTGCCTTATATCATTCTGTAATCACGGGAGAATTAAAGAGCATGACAGACATTTTAAAAATTGCCAGCCATGGGCTTTCTGCAGAAGCAAAAGAAGAGTTTAATGTTTTATATTCAAATGCATCAAAAAAAATGGAAGACGGTTTGAGAGAATTTCGGGGCGTTCAGCATGACTTTGCTGAAAAGCATCACATCGTAATTGAGAAATCGGCAAATACCCCTTAACCAAACAGATATCTGAGCAGGTGTTCGATTTTTTGTATGGGAATAATTTTTATTTTGAAATTTTTCTGATTCAGGTTGGTGGCGTTATACTTTGAGATAACGATTTCATTAAATCCCAGCTTCTCGGCTTCTGTTATCCGTTGCTCTATGCGGTTAATGGCGCGTATTTCGCCCGAAAGGCCCACTTCGGCGGCAAAACAACTTTTCATATCCACGGCAATATCTTCGTTGGAAGATAACACCGAGGCCATCACCGCCAGGTCGATGGCCGGGTCATCCACGCGTATGCCGCCTGCGATGTTCAGAAAAACATCTTTGGCGCCCAGCCTGAACCCGCATCTTTTTTCGAGCACCGCCAGCAGCATGTTCATCCGCCTGAGGTCAAAGCCTGTGGAAGAGCGCTGGGGATTGCCGTAAGCAGCAGAGCTGACCAGCGACTGTACCTCAATCAATAACGGCCTCAGTCCTTCGATGGTGGAAGAAACGGCTATGCCGCTATGGTTTTCGTCGCGTTGCGAAAGTAATATTTCCGAGGGGTTGGAGACTTCGCGCAGGCCGGAACTCTGCATTTCGAAAATGCCCAGTTCGCTGGTTGATCCGAAACGGTTTTTCACCGAACGCAGGATACGGTACATATTATTGCGGTCGCCCTCGAACTGCAGCACGGTATCCACCATGTGCTCGAGTATCTTGGGGCCGGCAATGGTACCGTCTTTGGTGATGTGGCCAATAAGAAAAACGGGGGTAGATGTAAGTTTTGAATACTTCTGAAATTCCGAAGTACATTCCCTGATTTGAGAGATACTGCCGGCCGAAGATTCTATCAGTTCGGTCTGCAAGGTCTGTACAGAATCGATGACTACCATGCCGGGATTTATTTTTTCAATATGCTGAAAAATATTCTGGGTATTGGTTTCATTAAGGATAAAACAATTTTTGCTGTCGGCGTTGATGCGTTCGCTACGCATTTTTATCTGCTGTTCACTTTCCTCACCGGTGATATACAATACGGTGATGTCTTTTATGCTTAATGCCACCTGCAGCATCAGTGTCGACTTGCCGATTCCCGGCTCTCCGCCAATCAACACAAGGGATCCAGGCACTATTCCCCCGCCCAGTACGCGGTTCAGTTCGCTGTTGCCCGAGTTGATTCGTTTGTGCTCATCAATATTTATTTCGCTGATCAGCCGGGGCTGAGCCTGGCTTTGCGAAGCCAATCTTTTTTTTGCTGAAGTGGCAGTCTCTCTGGAAACGACCTCTTCGACGTAGGTATTCCATTCGTTGCATGAAGGACAACGACCAATCCATTTTGAGGATTGCGCCCCGCAATTCTGACAAAAAAAAATGGTTTGTATTTTTGCCATTAACAGATAAAAGTAGTCCTATTCCTTAACAAATTCTCTTTCATCAAGGCCTTGCTGGATATCCTGATCTTCACCGTAATTGTGTACTATTCTCAGTTTATTATCTTTTCGCAACACGATTTCCCACTGATCAGAAAAGCTACCTTTGGTAACCGTGAACTTATTCCGGGAGTCCATCACGTAAGTCAACTCTCCTTTATAGTCAAGACTATCAATATAATTTGCATATCCTGAGCAATCAATGAGCAACCGCCCGTCAGCAGTAAACTCCCAGGTTTCAAAAAATACGGTATCTTCAACAGCGGTAACATTTACTCGATCCCATTTTCCCATGAGATAGGATTGTGTGTCTTTTTTACAGGAACCCATA
>DAOOWO010000201.1:0-5113 GCA_035371225.1 Bacteroidales bacterium
TATTGCCCGTCGAAAGTATGGCGGCGAGTATAAATGTCAAGTACTTTTTCATTTGCTGGTAGTGATGGTTCATTAGAGAAAAGCTTTTAATTTGCGTGCCCGGCCTGATAACAAAATTACTCGTTTAATGTTTATAAAACAAAAGATTAAGAAATAAAACAATCTCTTCGATGAAAGTATTTTATTTTCTTCTGTAATAACTTTATCCTGTTGTTAAGTCAGGCTTTTAGCGATGCTGAATTATCATTTTTAATATCCGGCAACTTGATTTTTTCGATCCGGCAATTTCAAGTTTAAGGGTATAAAATCCATCCGGCAGATTTTTTGTGGAAAATATTGTTTCGTAAGTGCCATGCTGGCGGGCTTCATTCACAAGCTCGGTCACCTGTTCACCGATAGAGTTGTACACTTTTAGTACTATGGAGCCATTGTCAGTAAGGTTGTATCTGATGCTCGCTTCCTCGTTACAGGGATTAGGGTATCCCGAAAAATATATATCATCCTGGTGGCCGGAGTTATTTTGTACAAAAACTTTTGGTATCATAAGGTAAGCATCTGTAACCTCATTGCCGTACTGGTCACCAATAAGGCCTGTTCCCGGCGAGAGCAATTCCACAATGCCCTGGATGGCTGTATTCTGCGAAATAAATCCCAGAGTAATCACGGTATCATGGGCCTTGACATCAAAAAATCCGGTAGTGGCAAATACCACCCTGATCCGGCCATTATCGTCCGTAACCAATAAATCATTGTTATCTGCAATTATCTCTTCGAGTGAGGGATTGATTTTTGTTGGTGTTCCTTTAGTTTTCATTTGGGGCATTGTTGCTGAAACCAGTTTGAAATCTTCTACAGAATAATTAAGTTCCAGACCCAAGGCTGCAAAATCGCGTATCTGGTTGCTGCTGGTTAAAGAAATTTCAAAGTACGACGGATCATTGATTACCTGAGTTTCTTCGGATGAGATCAGAATGTCGTTTTTATCAAGGTATTTGGCTGTAGTCCAGGTGCTGACCGAATCTTTGTAACTGGTGCTTGAGGCATTATAATCGCCGTATCCGATGGTTTTCAGTGTGAGGCTCATGTTGGCGCCGGCCACGGTAATGGCGGTATCCAAAGCCACCCAGTTTCCTTTTGGAAAGTTAAAAGAAGGGGTATAGGGTTGTCCGATTTTTGCCGACATTCTGGCAATATCAATAGAATTTATGGCGGCATTATTGTCCACATTGGCCGCTTTCAGGTATTTGGCCGAAAACTTTCTTGAAGGATCTGTGGTAGTATCATGTCCGACAAAGTATTTCATAATGGCTAAATCAATAGCGTTAATATCGTTGCATATTTGCATAGTGTCGGCGGTGTACTTGTCGTACGACAATATATAATTGCCATTGGCAATATTGTTAAACTGGAATACTCCCTGAGAATTACTGGTATCTCTTGCCAGTTCAATACCTGCCGGCGATGATTTCAAAATTACTATTACTTTGCTGATATTATAAATAGCCGGATTATAGGTGGGCAGTCCCGGCGCAATTCCCGCGGTGGCTTTGCCCAGGTAGCGGGTTTTTCCGGTGATGGAATAACTGCTGCCGGCAACTATGGTAACATTGTGGTATATGGTGTCGGAACAACTGCCGTTAGTGGCGATGAGCCGCACGTTATATGTCCCGCTGGCGGCATAGGTGTGTACAGGATGTTGTTGGGTGCTGGTGCCGCCGTCGCCGAATTCCCAGGCATAAACGGTGGAATTAATGGATGTGTTGGTAAAAGTAGCCGTATAGGTACTTACCGAACTGTTAAATCCTGCTGTTGGCAATGTGAGGATGGCGGCAGTAACCGGAGAGCGGGGACTGGTACAGCCAGGGGTTTCAATTTCCCAGTCATAATAGTAATAGTATAAGTTTGAACCGGCATTGGTTCCCGTTATTGATATCTTACCTGCTAAATTATAAGGGAACGAAACCCCTGAATTATCGCGGTACATATTTGGGTTTGCCGTGCCGGTGGCAAGCTGCAAATCAGTTCCTACTGGCACATTAAAATTCAGGTTGATTCTGCTTTCACCTGCAGGAATATATACTGTAGTAGTTTGAATTACGGTGTTGGAACTGTTTCTGAGGTTTATAACCCTGTTACCTGCCGCACCTGCATATACTTTGACTGATTTTAACACTACCGGAGTATAGCAGCTAAAAATTAAATAATAGGAGTTATTTGTGTGTAGTGTAGCGCTGGTTTCTTTATTAGTTTTTCCAACATATTCGTTCGGTAATGTTGTTGAATTGGAAACATAATACGTAGTCGTGCTTGAGAGTGTAGGGGAGTATGAATTTCCTGTGTTCACAAGGTTTCCGCCGCTGGCCGCATCATACCAGTTCAGTGTGCCTGAGCCGGATGCCGATAAACTTACGGTTCCTGCACCACACGATGAGCCGCCGGTGGTGGCTGGTGCTGCTGCCATGTTGATCGTAATGTAATTGATCATTACCAGAGAGTCTTTTCCTTTGCAATTAAGCGCCCTGAGTTTTACTGTATAGGTTCCGTTCGCCGTGTAGGAATGAGTAGGGTTTACATCGTTGGAAGTTGTGCCGTCACCAAAAAACCAAACGAAGTTTGTGGAAGCGGTAGAAGCATTGGTAAATTGAACGGTACCTGCGCAGTTATCGGTGATGGTTCCTGTAAACTGCGCATCGGGGCTGGCGGCAGGAGCAAGGGTCACATTTACCACGGTGGCGCTGCCGTTTGCCAATACCACATTATTTACTGTTTTTGAGGTATATCCCGGCGCCGAATAAGTTATGCTGTATGTGCCGGCAATCATATACTTATGGTAATTACCTACCGGCAATGCCGAATACACCTGTGAGCTGTCGTTTACCTGATCATAACTGTTTACCCATACTTTTGCCCTGATGGGTTGTCCGCTACAGGAATCTGTAATTATTCCACGCACTCCGTAGAGCGATTCCTGCATGAGGTTTAACAGGCTATTGTAATTGATGTTCCACATTCCCTGCAGATTTTCTGTGGCGGTGGTCTTTGTGTCGTCGAGTTCTATGGTAACTTCCCTGCAGTGTTTATAAAAATTCATATAATCCTGGCGTCCGCCGGTAATCACGTACCAGTCGCCTCCCTCAGTAACACCATCGGCAGCGACTTCGGCATCGGACATATAAGAAGAGCTTACTTGTCTGGCAGTGGTAACGTAGTCGGTGCAGATATCTTCCCACCATAAGCGGTCTGCATTTGAATTTCCTGAAGTTGTCCATGTGTCCCAGGGATAATTCATCACTTCGGCGCCTCCATGGAAGTTTGCGCCAAAATTAAAATGATGCAGATCTGCAAAATCCATAAACGCATAGGTTTCAGGCTGGATGGGGTAATTATATGAATCGCCGCTGTTTGAAGGGTCGCCGATCCGCGGGTCAATATAATTTCTGTTCAGGTCTTTGTTGTTATAATTATATCGTCTTGAATTTGCTATAGTGCTGCCAACTGGACTTGAATTATAATATGTCCCGTCAGGATTTGCCAGCGGGCATATCCATATTTCAGCGCCGTTTACAAGATTTGTAACTTGTGTAATTGATCCATAATTGGTCAACAGGTAATTAATCATCCGTAACATCAGGTAATAACCGGTGGTTTCATCGCCGTGCATGGATGAAGAAAACAACAGTTGTGGTTCATTCTCCGGGGTGTTAACATTATCCGATATGCGGGCCACCAGTATCCGATAATTGCCCGAAGGGGTAGGAGACAAAATGGTATCAATATCACACAAGTTCGGATAATTGCTGGCAAAGGTGGCCATCATTTGTTCGTACACACTGTAGATGGGATAGCGGTCCCAGTTTGCCATCTGCGCCACGGTTGTGGCCATTGTGATTGCTTTTGGCACTGACCTTGGAATAATCTCATAAGGAATGTTGTGAGAGAGAAAACTATTGAATTCCTGTTGGTTGGCATAGGCTCTTACTTCATATCCCTGTCCTGTTGGCAACTCTTTTACATTATCAATGGACATGATGTTGGTGAGGTCATCGTTTATTTGTGCCTTGGTGGCAACATTAAATTTTATTACAATTTCGCCACGCGACTGTAAAATCTGTGATGCCTGCTGGAGTTTTTCTGTTTCAAGGTTCTGCGCCTTAAGCCCGAAGGATATAAATAGAAGAATCAGACAATATGTTAACTTTTTCATACGTATGAATAATTTGGCCGAAAAGTACGAAAAAATATTGATTTGTCAACATATTTTGCCAAAAAAATATCAGGGAAGGGAAGAGGAAATTTTTGTACCTGACATTTTATCTTGCGAAAAAGTTAGGGCGTTTCTTAAACTGGAGGCGTGGTTTTTTTTAACATTGTCTTTCTGGCAATAATTTTATTTGAGATGATAAATATTGCAGGATAATATATTGACAATATGATATGGTGATTTTTTCCGGCACATTTTAATGCCGGGCTGTATCATTCTAATTTTTCCAATGGGTATTATTTTTTTGAGGCGAACATGGAAATATGCTCCATCATTTGTTCCAGCAGTTCAGGAATTTCCGGCGTTTCCTCCAGCGAAATCATCAAGTCGAAATAATCTTTGTTTTTTTCAGAAAATACACCCACTTTCAGTTTGGCTTTCGATAAGGCGGTGGCATAAGTAAGTGCAGGATTATTCGTAGTGTCGGTATTCAGAAGAATATCAAAATCTTTTTCAATAAAATCGTTGATTTTGTCGCCCGAAGGTTTATAAAACCAGTTTATGTTTTTCCTGGTAATATAATCGAACATCAGCCGCGGATAACAATAATGTGGCGGCTCTTTCAGGTTAATCCAGCCCAGCGTGCGGACTTCTTTTATTTCGTTTTGCAGGCGGCCGGCAAAGTTGGTGATTACCAGGTAATCTTTTTCTTCGCCAACATTGTATATAATACCAATGGTTTTAGCATCCGACGGATGTGTAATTTTTTTTTCGCGCACCAGTCTGGGCAGTTTGTTTTTTATTTCTGCATTCCAGAAATATCTCCGGATGGATTCAAACATAAGAAGTTGTAATTTTACTTTTTTTATACGTATTTGTGTTTTTTATATGTTGCAAACCCTTCTTTCATAA
>DAOOWO010000202.1:0-5099 GCA_035371225.1 Bacteroidales bacterium
CAGGTTGGCCACCATGGTAGCCAGCGAAGCGCCCAGGGCACCCATATATGCCGAAATGGAACCTCCACCGGGAGCCGGCGATTCCGAAGCCGTTTCGTCTGCAAAAGCCGCACAGCTCATGTCTATCAGCTTGCGGGCTTTAACGGCCCTTTTATCTTCGAGGACAAATTCAATGATCTTTTCACGCGGGTTAAAAGGTTTCAGATCGTCGAGGCCCAGCGATTTTATGGCAATTTTTATCAGTTCGTCCTGTGAAACACCGACCGACCGGTGTTGCTTTTTCAGAAAATATTTCCCTGCATCCAGCATGGCTTTCAGAGGTATCAGCCCGACAATTTCCGAGCCGGTAACCCGCAGTCCGCGTTCTCCGGATTTTTTGCAGGCTTCTTCAAAAGCCACATGAACCGGAGTGATGCTGATATTGGTCAGGTTGATGGATATCTGGGCAATGCCGTACTCTTCGATAAACCAGCCGATGGCTTTGCAGGCTTTGAGAGAACCGGGAATCATGACATTGTTGCCTTCGGCATCCTTGACAATTTTACCGGTAACGGGGTTGCCTTCACGTTTTGGACGGCCTTTTTCACGAATATCAAAAGCCACGGCGTTAGCGCGTCGTGTGGAGGTTGTATTCAGATTTACATTATATGCTACCAGAAAATCACGGGCGCCAATAGCAGTGGCTCCGGCGTGTGCATTGAATTTGGCAGGGCCGAAATCGGGTTTCCAGTGGGGGTCGGACAGTTTTTTCTGCAATCCTTCATATTCACCGGCACGGCAGTTGGCCAGATTGCGTCGTTCTTCGGTAAAAGCAGCATTTTCGTAGCAATACACAGGGATGCCAAGTTCGTTGCCCACCCGTTCGGCAAGTTTGTGTGCAAAAACCACGGTTTCTTCCATAGTAATGCCTGCAATAGGTACAAAGGGGCACACATCAGTGGCGCCAAAACGGGGGTGTTCGCCTTTATGCTTGCGCATATCAATGATCTCTGAAGCTTTTTTTATTCCCCTGAAAGCGGCTTCCACAACATCTTCGGGGGCTCCGGCAATCGTAACCACAGTGCGGTTGGTGGCCTTTCCGGGATCCACATCGAGAAGTTTTACACCTGGCACGGCTTCCATCACATCGGTTATCTGTTTAATGATGTTCATATTGTTCCCTTCGCTAAAGTTGGGAACACATTCAATAAGTTGTTTCATAGCAGTTTTGAATTTTACAGGCCGCAAAATTAGTAATTAATGTGAATCAAGGGTTAAAAATATTTTTGCCACAAAGTCACTAAGGCACTAAGAAACACTAAGTTGGGCTAAGGAAATATTTTTGTTTTTTTGTGAAAATTTATGCCTTTGTTAGTGGCTATATATGAAAAGGTTATAATTCTCAACCCTTGATTTCAAATAATTATACCAAATTGAAATATTAAATAGTCCGATAGGACGTATTGATATTTCTAATTTGCCTGCCTGATCCGCCAGTTGGCGGATCAGGCGGGGATGAAGTCGGACATTACGGACAAACTCTAATTAATAACGACCGCCAGATGATTTATTTCACATTCAGTTCGATAATGGCTTTCGGGGATTTCATTTCTTCGGGCATATTGCGGAAATCCGTAATCTTAAAAGCCACAGACCCCTGGGGCAGCTCTTTGTTGCCCAGATAGCCTTTTATCAGGTCCTGGCGTTTCTGAACCAGTTGATTAAACAGTCCTTCTACTTTCTCGCTACCAACAAGTTGTGTGCACCGGCTAACCAGATTCCCGTGGTCTTCGCCTTCGATACCCAAAAACAGCAGGAAAGCAGGGTCGGCGTCCGCCACCCTGGAGGCGGCAATATTGATGGATGCAGTGTCGGTGCCGGGCTGAACGGATTTAGAAACAAACAACTGTTTGGCTTCCCCGATGGCTATCATAGATTTTTCTTTGCCGGGGTCGGTGGTTTGGACAAAAGTATAGCTCAATTCCGGCTTTTTGGTGATAATTTCTGCTATTTTATCCAGCTTGCCGCGTTGATTTTCGGTAAGGCTGTCCTGCAGGTATTCAAAAGGTATCTGTTTGATACTTTCGGGGTTGGTGCCAAACAGCTTACCAATGGCTTCAAAAGGCGCCGAAATGGCTTTGAGCAAAAATTCTTCCAGTGTTTTCCAGATAATCTTACGCAGTTTGAACGAGGGGTCGGAAGGTTTTCCGCTTACCGGCAGATCAATTTTAATATTGCCCTCGCGGTCTTTGATAATATACAGAGCCAGCGCCACAGGCAGTTTATAGGCCGAGGTGTCCTTGGTTTTTTTGCCGAATTCCAGTTGTGCCAGCTTCAGGTTGTTCAGGTTGTCGAGCAGGTTGGGCGTCATTTTCAGGGTAACATCATAATTGAAAGTTCCCCGGGTGATTGGTCTGGCCAGAAAGTACTCGGAATAGGGTGAAAAACTTACCAGATCGAGCTTAGCGATGGTGCCGTTAAAGACTATGTTCGACATATTTACCATGTCAATCCTGCCTTTCCCGTTAAAAGTCCCGGAGCCGTTGAGATTCATCGAGAAATCTACGGGTATGTCGGTTGCCATGTCGCTGAATCCGGTTAATCCGACATTCAGGTTTTGAATATCAAAATTAAAAGGCCTGTTCAGTGTGAGGTCAGAGAAATTTATGTTCCCCCCCCTGATCACCAGGCTGTCGATAGAATAATGCATTACGGTGGTATCGGCTGTGGTATCGGCGGAGGCTGCCGTGTCGCTGAGTATTGGCGCCAGTATCCGCTGAATGTTGGTGTTGCCTCTTTCGAGCACCGCCACGATATTGGGTTCATCCAGCAAAACTTTGTCGATACAGAAGTTGGATTTACCGATATCCAGCGAATCCATACGCACATAAATATCTTTAAATGAGCAAAATGGTTTATTGTCTAATTCTGTGATGGACAGGTTTTTTATGCCGGCCTCGCCTGTAACAATGATGTTGAGAAAATTTTCGAGTTCGCCGTCCACTTTCAGGTCGGTATATACTTGGCCGCTACTGATGTTCGCATCGAGAAAAGGTCTGGCATAGCCTGCAAATGGTGTGATGTCAATGTTATTTGTTTTCAGCGTGACAGAGTATTTTCCTGCGGCTTGATTTAGGGAACCATCCACGGCTACCTGCCCTCCTTCACCCAAAAGAAATTCCACTCCCAGGTCGGATTGTTTGCTGTTCCAGGATATCTCAGGAACTTTTACGCCCAGGTTTTTCAATTCGGTTTTTGTACTCATGGTTTTGTCTTCATAACATACGTAGCCGCCGTTGATGCTGAGGTTCTTAACCAGATATTTCAGGGTATCGCTGCTTTCTTTTTCAGGGATGGTGTCCACCGCTGTGGAGTCACCCGGAGAAAGAAAATCGTTAAAATTAAAAACGCTGTCGGCATAGATAATTGACACCCACGGCTTGTCGAGCCGGATTTCGGAAAAAGCAATTTCATTATGTAGCAAATGCCAGGGGTCGAAATTCACAAATAACTCATGAAAATTGGCAAAGGTGTCTTTTTTGTTTACCTCGTACATGGTAAAATCCTCAATCTTCACGGTCCACTTTAAATAATTGATATGCAAGCCGGTTATGTCCACTTTGCGCCCGATCAGGTCTTCACTGTTTTTTACCACGTACCATTTTACGATGCTGGAAAGAAAAAACAACAGTAAAAAAATCAACAGTGCAATGCTGCCAAGTATTATGTACCTTTTTTTTATTTTGAATTTTCTTTTCATGGCTAAACAATTAATTATTTAATGCAAAATCAACAGCGGCACAGGAATGTATATAAGTGGAATCGAACACCGGTATATCCGTATGCTCCTGTTTAACCAGCAGCGGGATTTCGGTACAACCAAGAATAACACATTGTGCGCCAAGTTGTTCCATGCCATTCATGCACTCCAACATCCTTTCGCGTGATGATTCACTGATGATTCCGTTAAACAATTCATTAAAAATAGTGGCCTGAATAAATTCGCGGTCTTCGGCTTCGGGTATAACAATTTCCACGCCATTTTTGCGGAACCGTTTCTTGTAAAAATCCATTTCCATGGTTTGCCGGGTAGCCAGCAGGCCCACTTTTATGAAGCCATTGCGTTTGATTTCCTTAAGGGTTTCATCCACAATATGTATCAGCGGAATGTGGACACCTGACATTATGCTGTCGGCAACCATGTGCATGGTATTGGCGCAAATCAGCAGGCACTCGGCTCCCGCTTTTTCTATGGCCTGTGCGGCTTTATTCATCAGGACGCCCACCTCATCGTATTTTTTGGCATTTACCAGCACTTCCACCTCATGAAAGTTTACTGAATACAGTACTATTTTTGCCGTGTTACGGTTTCCTGCTTTCAGGAGCATTTGTTGGTTGATAATGCGGTAATAATCCTGGGTAGATTCCCAGGTAGTGCCGCCTAAAAGACCTATGGTTTTCATTTTTGAATTTTTCCGTTAATAATAACAGTTTCTACTTTATTGCTACCGTAGGCATAAGGCATAAATTCCACCGAGGGCATGGGTTGAGTGATAAAAACATTGGCTTTTTTACCCACGGCTATGCTGCCGAGTTCGTCCGAAACGCCCATGGCATAAGCGCCGTTAATAGTAACAGCGTTGATAGCCTCTTCGGGCAACAATTTGTATTTTATACATCCCATTGATAATATCAACTGCATATTTCCCGATGGCGATGAGCCGGGGTTATAATCACTGGCCATGGCAACCGGCAAACCGGCAGCTATCATTTTGCGGGCGGGGGCGTAAGGCATGCCGAGGAAAAAAGCAGCGCCGGGCAACAGGGTAGGCATAGTTTCTGTATCCAAAAGCGCCGCTATCTCTTCATCGCCCGTATATTCCAGATGATCCACCGACAGTGCATTATATTTAACGCCCGCCTGTATCCCGCCGGAATAGTCCAGTTCGTTGGCATGAATTTTTGCCCTGAGGCCATATTTGATGCCCGCCATGAGCATGCGTTCGGTTTCTTCTATGGTAAAGAAACCGCGGTCGCAGAAGACATCAATATAATCGGCCAGTTCGTCGGTAGCCACCAACGGTATCATTTCGTTGATGATAAGGTCCACGTATTCGCCC
>DAOOWO010000203.1:0-5073 GCA_035371225.1 Bacteroidales bacterium
ATGGCAGTACTTCCAGACAACATATTGTACAGTAGCGCTTTTTTGCGTGTCATGCCGCTGTGCAAAAGAATGCCAAAATCGCCCAGTTCCTGAGGAATTTCGTGCATTGCCACCGACAAGGTTACAAAAAAACCCATTTCGGGAGATGTGAGAAAGGAAGCCACAATAACAATTCCATCAATAGCATTATGAAAAGCATCCCCAAATAATATCATAGGTACCACAGCATGGACATGCCTTTCGCATTCCTTGTTCCGGCAGGTTCTCCATAAAATAAATTTTTCGAGAACAAAAAAGAAAAGTAATCCGGCCAGAATCAGTTTTAGCACCAGGGATGTCTGCATCATTTCGGAGGCCCTGGGTATCATACCCAAAAAAGCGGCTCCCAACAAGGTTCCCCCTGCCAGATATGTCAGGTACAAAGCCACCTTTTCGAGTTTGTTGTTATCCAGCAAAAATAACAAACTACCCAAGGCTATACTTCCGATACTTGCCGCTACTAAGGCTATCAACACGTATAACAATAACATAACTAATAATTTGCGTTATACACTACAAAATCGCCTTTTTTAACTTCTAACACTTCGGCTATCACCTCGCATTTTACCATCAGCAGAAAAAACACCCGGGGATCCTTATATTCTAATAAGCCTTCCAGATTCCCCAGTCCTTTGGAGATAATCAGATCGGCCTCTTCATACAATTTCTGAAACTGTCTGCTGCATTTTTTCACTATGGTTGATGGTGCGCCATGTCCGTTGGATACCACATCGGCCACCAGGTTCATGCCCACAGCTTCAGCATCTTCAAATGTGACATCATTAAGTATGGGTCTTCCCTTTACAACATAAGTTACATCATTATGCATGATAGTTTCAATAAAAAGTCTGTCGAAAACTATTTCACCGGCATTATCGCCCAGATATAAAATCTTTTTGGCCTGTGAAATTTTTTTCTTCAATGCCAGAGATTCATCTATTGCAAATTCAGAAGACAAAACCTTATGAATGGTTTCCGTAACATCAAAATTACCTGCTGCGCCAAAATCCATAATATTTCCGGCAATAGCCAGTCTCAATGCCACATTAAAAGGTTCCGGAGATTCCAGCACTTTGTTTTTCCACCTTACATAGAGCCCCATAGCTTCACTGTTGCTCTGGGCTTTTTCCGTTTCAAAAGGGTCATCCAGGCCTATCAATTCGCAGGCCCTCTCGTCGAGCCTCTGCTGTATTTCAGGACGTGACAGGCTTTTATATTTAAACATAACCTCGTTAAATAGCAGATGAAAATAAATCCTCTGATCTTCACCAACCTGATACTTATCAAAAAGCCTGTTATAATATCTGGCAAAACAATTTTTGCATCTAATGTCAATGGCCCTAGCTGTTTTAGTGTCCGCAATTTTCGTGTTCATGTCCGTCATGGTTACAATAATTGGCATTTAGCTGCAGTTTGTTTTCAAGAAAATCTGCCACAAGTTCTTGTGCATTTTTTATAGGTGCTCCTACAAAAGCATTAATATTCTGCTGATTGAACAACATTATAGCTTGTTGTCCCATACCGCCGGCGATAACATCTGTTACCCCAAAGCTTGCTACCCACTTTGGGTATAATCCGGGCACATGTTCGGGGGGGATTACTTCTTCAATTCCTGTGATTACATTGTTTTCCACAGATACGATAGCGAATGTCTGGCAATGTCCAAAATGAGCACATAATACTCCGTTTTCGAGTGGTATTGCAATTTTTTTAATCATAATTAAATGTTTTTTTAAAAAGTTATTATTTTATCGCTGTCTGCAACCCATTCTGCCAGGGCTGCCATAGTTGATTTTTCTGCTCCTTCAAAATAAGGATGGTTTTTATAAATTCCGCAACGAGCCATGCATGTTCCGCACACTTTTACTGTTACCCCTGATAAAATTAAATCTTTCAGCATCTGAGATAAATTCTGATCATAATTTTCGGGTGGTTTGCAAGCATCACGTGCCATATCCACCGAATCGTTCATGAGAAAAATTCGGACTTCATGATTATTTTTTATCAAGGTGCCGGCCAACCGCAGTCCGTTCCAGTTTACATCTGTATTGTCGTAAGGTTCACGATTAAAAATTATCAATACTTTCATCAGTGGAGTTTTTATGGAGTAACATTTTATTTGTGTTGATAGTCGCTCATGGCTTTTCTTAAAGTTGTTACCGTCAGATGGGCACAATGAACTTTTTCTTCAGGAATATTTCCCAGATGTTCCAGGATATCCAATTCGTTAATATCCCAGCTTTCTTCCAGGGTTTTTCCAATGATCATTGAGGTAAGGGCTGACCCGGAACAAAAAGATCCGGCACACCCAATAGCTTGAAACTTGGCTTCAGTAATTTTTCCAGAAGATATTTTCAGAAAAATCTCGATGGTGTCGCCACAAGAACCTGTGTGCCGGCAGTATGCATCGGGATTTTCGATAGCGCCAACATTTATCCTGTTCTCGTAATACTCTATGGCTCTATCGGAATAACCTGAAGCTGTTAATAATTCTCGAATAGTACTCATATGTGGATGATAGTAGTTTTATTATTTAAGCTTTGCAAATCAATTAATTAATCCATTTATGAGCAAGATGTCGTGAAGTTTAGCAGTCTTTTCTTCGCTGAGAGGAGTTAGCGGCAAACGCAACCCTCCTGCCGGCAGTCCCATAAGATTTAAAGCTCTTTTGGCCGACATGGGATTGGTTTCCCAACGCAAAGCTTCGAACAAAGGATAATATTCATAGTGTATATTTTGGGCTTCGTCCATTTTGCCTGCCAAAGCCATATCTATCATCTTTTTCATCACTTCGGGCACCACATTTCCGGCTACGGTAAAAGACCCTGCCCCGCCGAAGGATAATAAGGGGAAAGCTGTTGTGTCCTTGCCCGTGAACACACAAAAGTCCTCATCTTTGGTTAATAAAATTACTTTTGCCAGATGGTCAAGGCCTTTGTTTCCATCTTTAATCCCCACGATATTGGGATGTTTTGACAGCAGAGCTGTCATTCCCGGGTCAATTTCCACACAGGTACGGTCTTTGGAATTGTGCAGCAGGATAGGCACAGGTGAAACATCAGCCAGTTGTTCATAAAACTTAATTATCCCTTCGGCTTTAGGCAACACAAAAAAAGGCGAAAACACAGAAATATAATCGGCGCCTAGGTCAGCAAAAGCTTTCACTTTTTCTTTGGCGCGCCAAAGGCTGGAAGAACAGGTATCGGGCACCACCTTACATTTTCCGTTGGCTGTTTTTGCTACGATTTCGAGTACTTTCAGTTCTTCAGCGTCGGTAAGCAGAGTGTTTTCGCCGGTAACACCCAGGGGGGCAATCCCATGAATACCTGCAGCCACCTGCCGTTCAACAAGCAATTTAAGTCCATCCTGATCCAGTTCTCCCTTTTCGGTCCAGGGAGTTATTAACAAGGTATAAGCACCTTTTGTCATTTTTTTATTCATAATTTTTTTATTATTAATGATTCAAACATAAAATATCAACTCGGCTGGCTAAATTTTTACTTGCCTCACAAATTATGAGTATATTACCCCTCTGCGGGCAGTTAAAATGTTACCAACCTGGCAAACAATCATAAACACTGAAACCAATCTTTTGTTTAGAAGCCACCACGAAAACGGTTTTGCATTCCTTTGCCACTGCCTCTTCTCCATCCCATGCCAAAACCTTTACCCATCATGCAGCCCAACCCTCTTCCGCGAACCAAACCCCGGCCTGTAGCGGTAAAATTTTCGGGCGAGTTTTCCAGTGGCTTCACAGTTCCCAAATTTGATTGTTCTTTTGCCTTAGCAGCAAAATTAGTGCAGCGGCCCATACGGCGGCCTGTCATTGCTCCCTGGCCCATAGGACCTTTTTGATCAAAACCTGGCATTATTACCTCCTTTTATAAAAATTAATACTATTGTTTTCCTTTACCCATTCCTTGTCCTTTTCCTCCTCGCGCTTGCCCGCATCTGCCAACGCCTCGGGGTTTCGCATCATTATTTTCGGTATTTTTTGATCCGCTTTTACCTTGTCTGCGTCCCGTGCCGGATCCTTTTCCGGCAGGTCCTGTACCATCTTTGTTTGGCATAGTAATATATTTTATTGGTTAATCATTTCTATTACCTTACTTAGGGTTTTCTCCGTATCTTTCACAACCACCATTTGAATATTAAGATTATCAAATAAGGGTTTAACTTTGGTGCCGAATTCGCCCGAAATCACTTTAGTAACATTTTTTGATGCTATTAATTGAACCGAGGCCGGGCCAACACCACCCTGTCTGTCCTTGTTGGGATTAGCAATAAATTCTGTTGATTTGCTATCGGTATCATAAACCGCAAAAAAGGCACAACGACCAAATCGCTGATCAATAAATGAATTTAAAGAATCTCCTGTTGATGTAATGGCAATTTTCATATGATTTTGTTTTTAAGAGTTTCCTTTTATTAATTAATGTGATAATAATCCTATTAGTTCGCTTATTTTCTTTTGCGGATCCTTAATCACTATCAACTGTATCTTCAGGCTGTCGAGCAGTGATTTAATTTTGATGCCAAATTCGCCGGAAATAATCTTACTGACATGTCGGTTTGCAATTAACTCAACTGATGCTGGTCCGGCTCCTTCTTCAGCATTCTTATAGGGATTGGGTAAAAACTCAACAGCATGACTTTCTTTATCAAAGATAACAAAGTACTCACAGCGTCCAAAACGCTGATCGATAGTTGAATCCAAGGTGTTTCCCGTAGATGTGATAGCAATTTTCATAATTATTACCAATTATTGATATTTCTTTTTCTTCTTAATTCGCCCTTACAATGCGGGCAGACTTCCTGGTTGCATTGCACCCCCCTTTGGTGCTCCTTTTCGAAACCGCATTGGGGACAATAACATAAATCACTGCATTGCCCATAATCATCATTATTACCGGCACTATCATAATCAAACCTGCTAATTTTTCCTGATCCGCATAGAGGACATTCCTCAACCCCAGTTTCTCTTTCAGGATTATTAAAATAGCAACCACACGATTCGCAGCAATACCAATCGCT
>DAOOWO010000204.1:0-5043 GCA_035371225.1 Bacteroidales bacterium
TACTTAAAAATATGCATTACACAAAAAATAGGGTAGCGTCAGAAGTCAGGAAAAACATCAGATATAAATCCGGTGTTAGAAGTGACTATTTACGAACCAGGAGAATGGGAAATTATATTAAACAATTAAGAAACAGTTCTGTGTTTTCTGTGCTCACTGCCTGCCGCGATTCTAATCATATCCGGCACAAAATAGAATATTGTTTCTGGCCTCATCAGAAAAAATCCTCAGGTCATTTTCTGCAATGATTCCATCACGTAGCAACGCGACAACAGTCATCAGGTAGCGCGAGCCGCCAAGGTCGTTATAGCGGCGGGCAATGTGCTTGTCGTATTTTATTACGCTATCGTATAATTGCATATATGCATCATGGTTGTTTAGTTCCTTGTTTTTCCACTGTTGCAATATACTGTCGAATTGCGAAAGCCCCAGAGCGTATTCTATATGCAGGCCCTGTTCGATTAAAATGCGTGCTGCTTTTTTGTCTTTTTTGGAGAGTTCCATAATTTAGATTTTTGCAGGTAATTTATATATGGTATCAACATGGTCGGATATGCCGTGGAGCCTGTTAAGGTAGTCGTTTATAAGCGGAGAATAGTCATGAAGAAAATCTTCGTGCATCTTCTTTGTTACCAGGGTTATCAAGCGTTGAACGAGCAAACCCACTTTGTAATCAAATGCGGTAAAACAAGTACCGAAAAATTGCGAAGGGTATGAAAAAGGTTCTTTCAGTACATACAATATCAGGTCGGCCTCCAGGTTTTTGTTTTTACAGATTTTAGAAAATTCGGCAATCCGCTTTGAACAGGCACCTAACATGTTGGCCATCCGTAATTGTTGCGAAAATCCTTTGTATGACTTCATCATTAACCCATCTATATCTGCTTTGGCTTTTTCAAACAGTTCCTTTTCGCCCGACTCTTTGTCGATGTAGTTGACCACAAGGTAATCGTGAAAAGCCCTGCTTTTAACGGCTGCTTTCAACACTAATTTTTCAAGTTCTTCATGGGTAAGACTCTTGATTCCGTTTTTAATATTTTCGTTAATTTTTGCCATAAATTATTTCATACAACATTTTTTATATTTTTTTCCACTGCCGCACGGGCAAAGGTCGTTTCGTCCCACCTTAGGTGCTTCACGAATGTACTTACCTTCGCCGGGATCGCATTCTTCATCATCGTAATAATCCTCCTCTTCCTCACCATTTCCGGGAGACACCAATCTGTCATACAGTTCAAAAATATTTTCCAGTTTTCTTTTATAATCTCGATTTGATGAACTTTTAATGGCATATTCCACATCATCAAAGGTGCCGCACACATTTTCCGACACATAACCCTTATCAAAAAGCTTTTTTATCAAAGGAAGCAATTCATCAAGCCTGGCATCAAGGATATCACAGATCATTAATCCGTTGAAATCCGAATCTATTAAATTGTCTTCTGGCACGGCCTTTAAAAAACACTCCATCACGTCGGAAAATACGGCGACAATTTCGCCTTTTCTTTCGGGATGGTGGAGCACAATCTGCGCCAACACCTTGGTGACATTTGTTTTGCAATAGGTATGTATGGAAGGTTTTTTAAGAAATTTTTCTAATTCGGGCACCTGATAAATTCCAAGTCCGTAAATACACTGCCAGACAGTTTCTGTTATATGGTCGCCTATCCAAAAATCTGTAACATCGCTATTATATGAAAGTAATGAAAAAATTTTCGGTAAGCTGCCCGTGGCATGTATTTCTTTTAAAAGAAACAATGCGTGAAGTACAAATGAATTTTCTTCTTCCCAACCCCGCTTTTCAAAATAGTGATACCTGATAATGGCATCATCGAGAATCTTTTCAAGGTCGGAGGCAAGTGAATAATGAGGCAGTGCAAGCATTTGACGCAATTCATCGCGTGGAATATCCATCCCGTATTTATAAAGGCATTCAACCCCGGGATGAGTAAAAACAGGGCCTTCCGTAATACCGGTGTCGGGCGGGGCTACAGGCATTTTGGGCATAATTGCCTTTTCCCTTTGAAGCTTCAGTCGTTCGGCGCTTTTTTCCATCCGGAGCATAAATATATCATTTAGCGCCATATCGGTGTATTTATGATCAGGAGCAATCTGATGTAATAAATCATAACGTTTTTCGGCCTCCTCTACATCTTTAATAGACACAAAATAGTACACTGCCGTTTTTAAAAAAGAAGTAAGCTCATCCAGATGAAACAAGTCACGTGTGGGGTAGAGGGCTTTTAAATCCATTTCCTTGCCCAATATTTCCGGCACCTTATCAAATTCATTATCATTAATAAAAATAATCGCCTGATTTATAAGTCCGAATAAATAATCGGGATGTTCAGCAAGTATCCATTGGGTTATTTCTTTGGATTTCTTAAAATTTCCCCGAATTTCGTAGGCTGTCGACAAATAGTTTTTTAACTGCGGCACCGAAGGATATTGTTGTATTAGCCGAAGGAGTTTATCGATAATTTTTTTGTTTTTTTTATCCTTACTCTCACAAAACAGCGCCTTCATCTGGCTTTGCAGCTTGGGCATAATGCCAAAGCGTTCGTTTTGAAACTGCGGATCGGCAGTAATATTGTACCCTGCAATTGCAATTTGATCAACCATTAGCTTAGAATTTTTTGGATTATATTTTCTATAAGATATCTAACAGCTAATTTGAGCTATTCTGCCATTCCCCATAAAAGTATGCATTTAAAACAAGAGTAGACAAAGATATCGAACCCTAGCAATCAATGCACCATCTTTAACATCTCACAAGATGAATTCCCAGAATCTGAGCCGGAAAACTCCATCTTAAAAGTATATAGTCCATGCGGTAGTTGGGCTGCTGGAATCTCTAAAATATGTTTGCCGCTCAATTCCTTACCGTCCGCAATTTCCTTCACCAATTCGCCTATTGCATTATACATATTGATTTTTACTGTCCCGTTTTCCGGTAAAGTATAAATCAGGCTGGCTTCGCTATGGAAAGGGTTGGGATAACCCGAAAGCGCAAATGCTGCCTCCGTATTGTCGCCCTGCATAAAAACCCTGGGCATCGTAAGAAAGGCTCCATCATATTCTTTTCCGTATTGGTCTGCAATAACACCGGTGCCATTCATTGTTAAGTCAATCTCTCCCCTTTCGGATTTATCAAGCAATAAAAAGCCCAGCCTGAGAATTTCCTCATCAACAGACACATCAAAATAATTTGTTGTGGCATACACCACCCTGATTACCCCGTCCAGATCAGTAACTAAAAGGTCTTTATTATCGGAGATGATTTCCTGAAATGTAGGATTGATTTTTATTTCACCTTCTTTAACACGAGCTTTTGGCATGGAAGCGCTTATCAATTTAAATTTATCATGGGGATAATTCAATTCCAGCCCTAAAGCAGAAAACTCATACATTTTGACGCTTGCTTTCAGCGGAACTTCAAAATATCCGGGACCATTGATATTCAAAGTTTCTCCGGAAAACTGAATAATGTTATTATCCGGTTCTGATTTTGCCATACTCCAGGTGAGCGTTGAATCCCGATATTTGGTGCTCGACGCATCGTAATCGCCATAACAGATGGTTTTCAGGGTAACATTTAAATTGACACCTGCAACAGTTACAAGCGTATCAAAGGCCACCCAGTTGCCCTTTGGAAAATTCGCTACCGGAAGATATGGCTGGCCAATCTTTGCTTTAAGCCGGCCAACATCTACGGCATTAATAGAAGCATTGTTATCAATATTTATGGCTTTTTTATGTTTCATAGTAAAGTTTCTCGAAGGATCAAAAAGGGTGTCATGGCCAATAAAATATTTAAGCATGGCAATATCTACCGCATTAATCTCATTGCCTGTCTGCATAGTGTCTGCAGTGTATTTATCGTATGAAATTTTGTAAGTCCCATCCACTATGTCGTTGAACTCATAGTCGCCTGTAGTGTTACTGGTATCCCTTGCCAGTTCTGCTCCGGCAGGGTAACTTTTCAGTACCACAATGACCTTTCCAATGTCGTATTTAACAGAACTATATGTAGGCAAATTAGGGGCAGGGGTTCCCTGGAAGGCTTTTGCCAAATACCGGGTTTTACCATAGATTTTATGTCCAAATCCCCCGAAATATACTGTAACCGTATCGGTTTTCACACAACCATTATTGTTAACGGTAATTGTGTACGTTGTATGAACAGTTGGCGATGCCTCGGGCTGAGCAATAGCGGCATTATTCAATCCTGCCGACGGTGACCAACTTATGGTTCCCGGGCCGTTGGCGGCATTACCTATTACAATTGGAGAGCCATAATAATAAGTTGATGTTGGTCCCGCATCGGCAAACACCATCATATCTGCATTAATAATCACATTGGCCAAAGCAGAAGAGACACATCCAGAGGCATTTGTAACGTTGAAGTTATAAGTTCCCGGTGCGAGGCCCGAAACCGTTGTACTGTTTCCTGAGCCATTTATATTACCAGGGTTTATAATCCAGCTTCCTGCTGGCAAACCGCTCAGAACCACACTCCCTGACTGCACATCGCAGGTGGGCTGTGTAATTGTTCCGACAGTCGGGGCCAAAGGAGTTGCCGGTTGCGTATTAATAACCACACTGGCCGATGCAGGGGAAGTACAACTGCCATTATTAACAGTAAAATTATAGGTTCCCGCCACCAGATTAGCAACAGTGGTCGAAGTGCCTGTCCCGGTAATGTTTCCCGGGTTGATTGTCCAGCTTCCTGCCGGTAAGCCGCCAAGTACAACGCTTCCTGTTGCTGAAGTACATGTCGGATGAGTAATAGTTCCTGCAGTTGGAGCCGTTGGTGTTACAGGTTGCGCGTTAACAACCACATTGGCTGATGCCGGTGATGTACATCCTGAGGCATTGGTAACAGTAAAATTATAGGTTCCCGCCACCAGGCCTGAAATGGTTGTACTTGATCCGGAACTGCTTATATTGCCCGGATTTATTGTCCAGTTGCCTGATGGCAACCCGTTCAGCACAACACTACCGGTTGAAACAGTACAAGTCGGATGGGTAATGGTTCCTACG
>DAOOWO010000205.1:0-5041 GCA_035371225.1 Bacteroidales bacterium
TGCCATATGCCCGGACCTTTTCTGCCACTGGCAATGCTTTTTGTACGGACAATAATTCCCGGAAAAAGAACGGTGCAGAGCACTATGAGAACAAGGCTTATCATGGTTACAATAAATTAAACAATGTCAGCATGAGTAACAGAAATATCATGGCAAAAGCATATAAAATATAATGTTGGGTGTTCCCGGTTTGAATAACTGCCAGACGCGAAAAGGCCCTGGTCAGCCAGTCAACGGATTGCCCGTACAGCTTTTTCTCCATCATATCTTCGCTGAAGGTTTCAAAACTGCGGCTTTCAGGAAAAATATCTTCCTCATGCAAGGCGTGATACTGTGTTTTAACATCTACCACAGGCGCGGCTATATCAGTAAAGTTCTCGGCATAAGAAGTGGCCGTGTATTGTCCTTTGCTTATGGTGCCGTTGTATGCACAACCCCAGGTTTCGGTACGGGATAAAGGCTTCTTCAATGTCATGACAAACCGCCACAGCCAGACCAGGCCGGCCAAGCCCATGAATATCGCGCAAGCCACACCAATTTTCTGTATCATAGGTAAGGCATACATCATATTGGCATCGCCCGAAATGTTGAAGGTATGGCTTGCAAGTACGAAATTAACCGGCTGAACTGCCCATTGCGGGAATAAGCCGATAAACACTATGGCGGCAGCAATAAGAAACAAGGGCGCCAGGGCAACCCAGGACAACTCGTTGACACCGGAGATGTCGACATGACGCGATTTGCCCAAAAATGTTACTCCGAATGCCTTGGTAAAACAAAACACCGCCAATCCACCGATCAGCACCAGGCTGATGATTGCCACAAGCATCAGTACCTTGATAGCTATAGACGGTTCATTTAGCCCTGATACGATACCTTTATAGATAATGAATTCCGAAACAAAACCATTGAAAGGCGGCAAGCCGCAAATAGCCAGCGATGCTATCAGAAACAAGACAGCGGTAACCGGGATTTTTTTTATCAGACCGCCCAGTAATTCAATATTTCGGGTATGTGTCTTTATATACACAGCCCCGGCACCATAAAACAGCAGCGACTTAAACAAGGAATGATTAAGCACATGAAGCATAGCGCCCGCGAACCCAAGGAGCGCCAACACGGGATTGTTTAAACCCAAACCAATGAGGCCGACACCCATGCCAATACCAATTATACCAATATTTTCAATACTATGATAAGCCAGCAGTTTTTTCAGGTCGTGTTGCACAATAGCCCATGACACGCCACCGATGCCGGATATCATTGAAACTACCAGCACGATAATGCCTATCGCCAAAAGGTCGGTTTGCAGAAACATAGCCACCCTCAAAATCCCGTAAATGCCCAGTTTAATCATCACTCCCGACATCACGGCTGATACATGGGTGGGCGCCGCGGGATGGGCATGCGGCAGCCACGTATGCAAAGGCATAAATCCCGCTTTGATGCCAAAGCCAACAAAAAATAAAAGAAACAAAGGCAGATTCTGATGTTGATAAAAGTATGATTTTAAGGCCTCAAAATCAAAGGAAGCGGTTTTCAAATTAAGGATGATAAAGGCAGCAATAAGAAACAAGGCGCCGACATGCATCTGTATCAAGTAATTAATGCCTGCCTTTAGTACGCTGCTTTTTTCGTTGTCGAACATCACCAGCAGAAAAGAAGAAATAGCCATCAGTTCCCATACCACCAGAAACGCAACCCCGTGATGAATCATACAGACGAGGATCATCGAAAGATGTAAAAGGAAAAATGATAAATAATGTATGGAAAGTTCTGTTGCAGATTTATTGCGGTACATCTTCATATACTCAATAGCATATACAGAAGCAGTCAGCACCGTGAAGTTGATTATGCCAATAAAAAAAGCCGACAAAGGATCAATAATCAATTTTATCTGCTGTCCCCAGAAATACACCGGCAATACTTCTGTGTAAGTGCCCGCACCCATAAAAACCCCACCGCACAGCAATAAGGTATAAGCAGCCAACACCGTGTTAAGCAACAAGTTACTATACACTTTTGCATTGCGCGGGACAACGAAAATCAAGAAAGAACATACCGTCAGTAACAAAAAAATCATCACCTGAAATTTGGGGCAAATGTATGAGGAATATTCTTTATAGACCCAGACAAATAGGAAAATAATCAACCGGTCATGGTTAATTATCATGAATAGCCTTTACGGCAGGGGCTATCAGCAAGAACTTCTCAGCGGTAAATGAGCCAACAGCGTGTATTAGTTTTATTTAGTTAACACATAGACGCTTTGGTAAAAGGTTTTTTTACAAAATTACGATTGTTGTATGCGTTGTAAACGCAGGTATGATGAGTATTTTAATTACACAGAGCTACCAGAGAAAAGAGAAGTTCAAGGCCGTGGTTCTTCTTTGTCGTTTTTTATCACATTTTCAAAAGAATATTTCAAAATATACCATCTGTTATTTATTATTTTTAAAAATATTATTAAATTTGGAAAAAACTAAACAATAAAACTATGAAATGGTCAGGCAGAAGACAAAGTGATAATGTAGAAGACCGCCGTAGCATCAGCGGCAAAGGCATAGCCGGTATCGGAGGCATCGGTGCTATCATCATTGCGGTTATCGCATTTTTTATCACCAAAGATCCTTCACAGTTATTGGACACGTTGCAGCAGTCGGGTGTACAGCAGGAACAACTCAGCGCTGAAGACCAGGCCCATCAGGACAGCTTAGCCAGTTTTATCAGCGTGGTTTTGGCCGACACGGAAGATGTTTGGGCTAAACTATTCAACGAGATGGGCAAAACCTACCAGATGCCCAAACTGGTGATGTTCACCGGCGCGGTGCAGTCGGCATGCGGCCAGGCACAATCTGCTGTAGGGCCGTTTTATTGTTCGGGAGATTCGAGGGTGTACCTCGACCTTGACTTTCTTGAACAGCTTCAGCAAAAACTCGGCGCCCAGGGCGACTTTGCACAGGCATATATTGTGGCGCACGAGGTGGGACATCATGTGCAAAACCTGTTGGGCACCCTCGATGAAGTTCATGGTATGAGTGCCCGTCTGAGCGAAAAGGAATATAATGAGATGACTGTCAGGCTGGAGCTGCAGGCTGATTTTTATGCCGGCGTATGGGCGCATCATGCACAGAAGATGAAAAACATCATGGAAAAAGGCGATATTGACGAAGCCGTAAATGCAGCAGGCGCTGTAGGCGACGACAAGATACAGATGGAAAACCAGGGCTACGTAGTCCCCGATTCGTTTACTCACGGCACTTCGGCACAAAGGGTAAAATGGTTCAAATTGGGATTTACCACGGGTGACATCACCAAAAGCGATACGTTCAACGCGAGGGTTTTGTAGGTAAAGAAGCACTAATACCGGCAAAAAAAAAGTTGTGTACCTAAGACACACCCTTTCTCTCGTATATTTATTTTTACCAATATTTTGAGGATGTCTCAAAAGTCAGTATTTACGAGTACCTAACTTTAGTGTGTACCTGCCTGTCCGCTCAGGCGGGCTTGGTGATCCCTGCCTGAATGACTTCAGTCAGGCAGGCTTTGTGGTTCAATTACTTATATTTACCACTTAGAAGCACCAAGGTTTGCACAAAGGCGCACAAAGGAGTTTTGAGACAGCCTCAAGGTCTGATTCATAATTCCCGAGCCGATACTTTCAATTACTTTCAATGCAGGAATATTGCAGATAAAGTATAACAATTCTGAAAAAAATTTGCTGGTCAGCCTTCGACACCTTGTTCAAAAAATTCCTGAATAATAGATATCACTGGAACAAGGGTTCAGTCTGACAGAAATAACCATTGCATCCGGCTTACTTCTCAGGAATCTCCGACAATTCCAGCCAACGATCGGATTTTTCGTTCAGCAGGTTCTCAATTTCATGGTAGCGTATCCCGTATTGTACAAAATCTTCCGGGCTGCCTTCTCCCCCATTCATTTTGTTGAGCAAGGAGTCTTTTTCGCTTTCAAGCAGCGCAATATCTTTTTCCAGAGTCTCCAATTCACGGGCTTCTTTGTAGGTAAGTTTCCGGGGAGAGTTATCTGCGGCAGGCGGAGATTCTTTCTTCTCTCTTGGTTTGGCAGCACGTTTCTGCACTATCGCCTGTTGCTTTTTCTGCAAGGCATATTCCGTATAATTGCCCGGAAAATCTTTTATTTTCCCATCACCTTCAAAAACAAACAGGTGGTCGGTGAGGTTGTCAAGAAAATAGCGGTCGTGCGAAATCATAATCAGGCAACCCTTAAAGTCGGTTAAGAAATCCTCCAGGGCATTAAGGGTCTGGATATCAAGGTCATTGGTCGGCTCATCCAGGATCAGGAAATTGGGGTTTTTTATCAGCACCATAAGCAATTGCAACCGGCGGCGCTCGCCTCCGCTGAGTGATACCACATAATTGTACTGCACGTTGTGCGAAAAACCAAAACGATACAAAAAATGAGAAGCCGAGAGTTCAATCTTACCCATCCTTACATATTCTGCCACTTGTTTTACGGCATCCAGCACACGGATGTCTTCCCGGATAAGCGGCGGTTCCTGCGAAAAATACCCCAGCACTATGGTCTGTCCAAGCGAAATCTTTCCCTTGTCCTGTCTGATATTGCCAGTAATCATGTTGATCAGGGTGGTTTTACCCACGCCGTTTTTTCCACAGATACCGATGCGTTCCCCTTTTTTAAAGGTATAGGTAAAATCATCTACTGCCACAAAATCGCCGAAGGATTTGCTGACATGGTGCATCTCGAGCACCTTCCCTCCTATGCGGGTTTCCGATACCTGCAGGCCGGGGGTGTCGCCGGCAAGCCTTCTTTTGGCTTTTTCTTCCAGACCATAAAAAGCATCGATACGTGCCTTTGACTTGGTGGTGCGTGCCTGGGGCATACGACGCATCCAGTCGAGTTCCTTGCGGTATAGATTTACAGCCCGCTCCTGCTCTGCCTTCTCGTTTTCCAGACGTTCCTGCTTTTTCTCTAAGTAATAGGGATATTTGCCCCGGTAAATAAACATGCCGGCCGCTTCCAGCTCCATGATGCTGCT
>DAOOWO010000206.1:0-5021 GCA_035371225.1 Bacteroidales bacterium
GATACCCTGGAGGTGTTTGTGAATAAAACCGAGGCAAAACAGAATTTTTTTGAATGCTATGGGCTGATGATCGAAAACGATGAAGACAGGGGCGTACTATATAACAGCACGGGAATCAACGGCGCCGGATACGTGAGTTTATTACGGCAGCATAACTTTGCTCAGCAACTCAACGAACTGAGCCCTGACCTGGTGATTATCGACTTGGGCGCCAACGATTTCAACGCCCGCGGATATAACGATGCCGCTATGGAAAGTAACCTGGTGCGTATTATCAACATGATACAGGACAGTGCTCCTGAAGCCGCCATACTCATTTCTAATGCACAGGATATCTATTATCGCCGTAAGTACAACGTGGCGCAGTGTAAAGATTTTATGCAAATGACAAAACGGGTGGCGCAAAAACACAATTGTGCTTTTTATAATTATTATACCGTCAGCGGGGGCCTTCGGTCAATGGATCAGTGGTATAAAAACGGGCTGGCCCGCAAAGACAAAGTACATCTTTCGGCTCCGGGATATTATATCCGGGGTGAGTTGTTATTAAATGCCATGCTCAACTCTTATGTGATGTGGCTTCAGTATCAGAGTGATACGCTGATTGCCGAACAGCATATCATAGACACCTTGGAGCTGAAAAAGTATTTTGACGAAGAAATAAATTTTAAAACCGTAGCTGCTAAGCCAACGCCTTTGGCAGCCACCAATCACGAAGATAACGACCCCGTCGAATCGGATGTAACCTATTATAAAATTCGTAAGGGAGACAACCTGGGGGCTATTGCAGAACGCTTCGGGGTGAGGACTAGTCAGTTGCAACAGTGGAATGCCTTGTCGGGAACCAAAATCATTGCCGGAGCAACCCTGGTGATTTACAAGAAATCAAATGCTTCGGCTCCTGTAAAAGTACCCGAAAAGCCCTCCGGGACCAAACCAACCAACGAGTCGGCTACCATGCCTACCCAAACCGCAAGGCAAGCCACAACAAAAAAATCTTATAAGGTGGTTTCCGGCGACAGCCTTTGGAGTATTGCGAAAAAATTTAATACCACCGTAGAAAAAATAAAACAACTGAACGGACTAAAAACAGATAGACTGAATATCAATCAAATATTATTAATACCGTAAGACTATTTATGCTTGAATTTTCGCTGAACGATTTTTTGAAAGGATTGCTCTATCACCCGCAGACACCGCTGGTGTTCAATTCTATGCTGTTTATTACCTTGTTTACGCTTTTTTACCTGGTATATGTGGCGGTATATAAGAAGATTGCCGTTCGCAATATGCTGTTGTTGCTGTTCAGTTTATTTTTTTACTACAAAATCAGTGGTGTTTATGTCGTTTCACTGGTACTCATCGCCAGCAGCGATTTTTTTATTGGCAAGCTGATGTTTGTTAATGCGTCAAAAAGGTCGCGAAGAAACCTCCTGCTGCTCTCATTGTGTATTAACCTGGGGTTACTTATTTTTTTCAAATACACAAACTTCTTTTTGAATGCGTACTTTGGTGTTGCGACAGGGGAAGCTTCGCCATACGTTCTCAGCCTGATAACACCCGTGGGTATTTCATATTTTGTGTTTAAAACCCTTTCCTACATCATTGATATTTACAAAAAAAACATTACCGCCCCGGAAACGAATTATGTCAATTATCTGCTCTATGTTTCGTTTTTTCCCAACATTCTTGCCGGGCCTATACTGCGGGCCAGAGACCTGCTGCCGCAGTTCCGGCAGGCGCTCAACCTCAGCCGTGAATTTATTGGAAAAGCCTTATTGCTGATTATTGTCGGTGTCTTCAAAAAAGTGGTTATTGCCGATTTCCTCGGGGTAAACCTAGTGGACAGGGTGTTCGACACGCATGTATATTTTACATCTTTCGAATACCTTATGGCCGGATATGGCTACCTTGTCCAGTTGTATTTTGATTTTTCGGGCTATACCGATATGGTCATCGGCATTGCCATGTTGCTCGGATTTAGCAGCGCTCCCAACTTCAACAAGCCATTTATGGCGCAAAATATTTCTGAGTTCTGGCGGAGGTGGCATATCACCCTGTCGAACTGGCTGCGCGACTATATTTTCACTCCCATGTCGATACGCCTCAGAAACCTCCAGAATGCAGGCATGGCGATTTCTGTACTGGCGACATTTGTTATCTGTGGATTATGGCATGGAGCCAACTATACTTTTTTGGTGTGGGGAACTTTGCACGGACTAATTATGGGCTACGAGGTGCTGTCGCGCCGCCGGCGAATGAAGATACGAAAAAAAGTTAACCCTGTCCTGTACAAAACACTGAGCATATTTATTACAGCGCATGTGCTGATGTTTACTTTTATCATTTTCAGGGCCCCCGATATACAGGTGGCAGCCGACATGCTGAAGAAAATTTTCGGGGGTGTTGACTTTTCACTGGCCGGGCAATGGTTTGGATTTTACAAGTATCCTTTTTTTGTTATGCTGGCCGGTATCCTGTTGCATTATACTCCCGCCGTCTGGAACACCCGGCTTACCGACTTTTTCGGACGCCTGCACTGGACAATTCAGGGAATAGTGATCTTTGTTGCCGTGATTTTTATTTACCAGTTCTTCAGTACCGAGGCACAACCGTTTATTTATCTTAATTTTTAATTCAACGCAATGCAGCCATTTAAAATCACAGGTAATCAATACAATATTGCATATTACTGCACTCGTTATCAGTGTATCAACGGCAATAGCAAAAAAATGGCCTTTCGTTTTATCGGTCACAAAGCCGACCGTTGCGATTATTCCTTTGAGCAACTGGATGGCGAAAGCAACCGCTATGCCAATGTGCTCACTCATCTTGGCATACAACCGGGAAATATCGTATTCACTTTTTTACCTAAAATGCCTGAACAGTTTTTTGCATTTTTAGGCATATTAAAAACCCAAGCCATTGCAGGTACCCTGTACTCCAACTTTGGAGAGGAAGCCCTTGCCGACCGGCTTGGCGACAGCAGGGCGATAGCGGTTATTACGAAAAAAAGTTTGCTGAAAAAATTAATGAGAGCCCTGCCGCAGTTGGAGCACCTGAAATATATCCTGGTGGTGGATGGTACGGAAACCGATGAGAGAACTTTGGCGCTTCCGGCCCTGCTTGCCAATGCATCGGATAAGTTCGATGTGCCTGTTACCGGTCCCGATACACCGTCGGTACTTCATTATACATCAGGTTCTACCGGCAAGCCCAAAGGAGTACAGCATGTGCATAAAAGTGTATTGACACAAAGTTACACGGCACAACATGTCCTTAACCTCAAGGATGACGACTTCTATTGGTGCACTGCCGACCAGGGCTGGGTAACAGGTACGTCATATGGTATCATTGGCCCATGGGCGTTGGGCATTTCACAACTGCACTATGGCGGGGCTTACAACGCCGAAACATGGATGGAGTTACTGGAGAAGGAGGGCATCACAAAATGGTACACGGCGCCTACAGCCTTGCGCATGCTCATGCGTGAAGATAAAAACATTTTTAAGAAATTTTCATTAAACAAACTACTATATATTTTCAGTGTGGGCGAACCGCTCAATCCCGAAATAAACCTGTGGGCTACAGAAGTAATGGGCAAAGAGGTGTATGATACCTGGTTTCAGACCGAAACCGGCAGTATAATGATTTGTAACCGTCCGGGAATAAAGATTAAGCCGGGGTCAATGGGGAAACCTATTGATATTATTGAAGCAGCAATAATTTCGGAGGATGGCAGGCCATGCCCTGTGGGAGAAACCGGCCATCTTTGTATTAAAACTCCCTGGGACTCTATGCTTACGGCTTATATGAACAATGAGGCTGCCTACAAAGAAAAATTCAAAAATGGTTATTATTATACAGGCGATCTGGCTTTCTGTGATGAAGAGGGTTATTATCACTTTGTGGGACGTAATGACGATGTTATCAATACCGCCGGACATCTGATCAGTCCGTTTGAGGTGGAAAGCACCCTGCTTGAAATTCCGGAAATTGCCGAATCGGCTGTTATTGGAGCTCCCGACCAATTGCTGTTTGAAAAGGTGGTGGCCTTTATAAGGCTCAAAGATCATGTTGTTTGGACAGATGATCTGGAAGTAAAGATACGGCTCTTTTTGTCTAACCGCCTGTCTTCAATAGCCACACCGCAGGATATTCGCCTGATTGAAGAAGTGACAAAAAATAAAAGTGGAAAAATCATGCGCCGTGTGCTGAAAGCCTGGTATATGGGCGAAGACCCCGGCGATATCTCAACCATGGAAATATAAAAACCTAATCTTATGAATACATTTGAAGAACTGAATGCAATTTTTTGTAAGACTTTTTACGACGATGACATAGTCCTGACAAGGGAACATACCGTCAACGATATTGAAGGATGGGATTCGCTGTCGCATACCAGCCTGGTGTTTGCCGTTGAAAAACATTTCGGTATAAAATTCGACAACGAAGAAATTCCAAAATGGAAAAACGTGGGCGAGATGTACGATCGTCTGGTGGAGCTGCTTCAGAAAAAGTAATCCTGATACGTTATCATCAATTAGAAGTCCAATTGTGCATTCGCACTTTGGATTCCATTAGTTACATTATTGGCATAACCATTACGAAATCCCAATTTCGCTTTGGACTCTTTTTGATCAAATAATGGTATAAACAAATCCGGGAAAACGACCAACAGAAATCGTTGATAGATTATGGCATGATGAAGAAAATCTCATCTATCCACATGGTACTGCCCACCTGGCCCTTACAGTTCATCAGGTCGTCAAAGCGGATACCGGCGCTGGAACAAACAAGCAGGGTAAGCGTATCGGGTGTTTCCTGGCTTTGATAATTTATAGGAAGATCAATCATGGTGTATTCCGTAACCACGTTTTTAAAGATCTCCCGGCCCAAACCAATGGTGTCTCTTTTTCCTAAGGCTGGGTTGTATTTTGATAATAATACCGAAACCAGAGCCGAATCGCCGCCTACAGGGGCGTATTTGTAATATCCTCTGAATTTGAGAGGTTTTAATG
>DAOOWO010000207.1:0-4981 GCA_035371225.1 Bacteroidales bacterium
GGAGATTAGGAGATTGGGAGATTAGGAGATTAGGAGATTGGGAGATTAGGAGATTGGGAGATTACATTTTATTTGTTATTGTTATTTTGTTTTTTCAAATAGGCGATGTAGCCATTAAGAATTTTCATTAATCCAAAGATATGATTTTTATATTCTTCTAACAAGTTTGTATCAATATAGCCTTCATCGTTGGCACAGATGAGGTGATCTAGTGTTTCCATCACAGAACCTCTGGACATATAGCAATGATGGATATTTTCAAGATAATGAAATCTGCCATATCCTTCAGCGATATTTGCTGTAATTGACCGCGATGACCTTGTAAGTTGATCCGTTAATCTATACTTTTCAATATCAGGGAAAGATTTAACTAATTTTGATACCTTTTTTCTTAATTCTCTTGCAACTTTCCATGCCTCCAGATTTTCAAAAGATTCATTATAATTATTCGATTCCATAAAATTTGCTATTTCTTAATCCCTAATTCTCCAAATTTCTTATTCTCTCATTCTCTCAATCTCTCATTTTCTTATTCTCTTATACTCTCAATCTCTCATTTTCTTATTCTCTCATTCTCTTATTCTCTTATACTCTCATTTTCTTATTCTCTCATTCTCTTATTCTCTTATACTCTCAATCTCTCATTTTCTCATTTTTTCATTCTCTCATTCTCTCATTCTCTTTTCACCTCAGCCTATCCCTAAACGGCTCAAAGGTCATAAAATCGGCGTGGTGTACTACATAGGCTTCCGTGGTTCTTTTCACCATATCGCCTTCGCCGGCGTGAGTAGCGATGATGTGGCAAACGTTTGCCGGAACACCGCATTGTTCGGCCAGGCTCACTCCGCTAAAGGGATGACGCAGGTATTTTCCATATTTTCCCTGTACCGATTTTCCGTCTTTCATTTCGTATTCCAGCAGTTTGCCGACATCTGCCAGGATAGCACCGGCAATTAACACATCCATATCGACAGGAAGGTCAGTTTTAAAAAATTTGTTCATTTGTTCGCCGCAGTCCTTGGCAATGTGAACCACAGCACGTTTGTGATCCATAAAGGATACTTTTAAATCCGGTCCTGCCAGCAAGGTAAACGGGATAGTCTTCAAATCGTCTACGGTGAGCACGCTTTTTTCGAGGGCGACCTCCCAGGTTTTTGCAGTTTTTTCTCTCAGGGATTCGTCTTTGATCCACATGAGTTCAGGCCATAATTCTAATACTTGTTCTTTCATTGTTTAGGGGTTTAGTTGATTATCTAATATCTCATTTTAATAAAAGTAGGGTTCGTAGGGGAAATAATCTGCCAGTTCTCCTGAATAATAAAATTCGTATGCCAGTGCTCCAAATGTATAATTTTTTTCGTTAATCACAATAGTAGATCCTCCTACAGAAGGATTCTCCTTTGGAATGGACACCTGGTAACCTAAATTATACAATGTGGCGAGTATTTCGGGACGGTCGGAAATGTCATGACCGGATCTTTTCCATTGAACCATGATCTCTTTTACAATGGCTGCTGCATATAAGTACGAGTAATAGTGATTCCTGTAATTCACCAGCCTGTCGTAACGTTCTTTGGTAATATCTGATGTTGTGAAATCAAGCAAATGCTGGTATTTTTTTCCGGGGTAAAATAAAGATGTGGAATCCTTAAGATATTTCTCTGTAAGCATGGCTGTTTCTTCTTTGACACCGGTAACGCCGAGTGAAAATTTTGCTTCCACCGACAATATTTTTAACGGTCTGATCACGTTTTTGTATGTTTCACGGGATGAATTGAACAAACGCATCTGTTCGCCCAGCAACAGCGATAAGATAAGCCTGGGTTCCACATCCATCACCTTACCGGCGCTGTCGATCAGGGCAGTGTCTTTTAAGACGGCAATCTTAAAATCGGACCATTCGGGGATGTTCATCCATTCAAACAGATTGCAATTTTTTTGGTTGGATTCCAATTTGCGGCTGTACAAAATTTCGCATTCTTTGATCTTATTATTGTAGTCGTTGCTGTCCAGCATGTTAAGGTTGATGGCGGCAATCATCCTTTCGGCAAGAGCAATGTTCTGATGCTGCAGGTAGGCATTGTGTATCAGTTGGGCATTTAGAGGGTAATATTCATTGACCACATTGAGCATGGAATAAAATTTTGCTATTCTTAAAACTTCATTTTTTGAGGTGTCGTTTTTGAGGGTGCTGTATTCGTCATCCATTTTTTGAAAATAGCGGTCGTTATAATCCACCGCGCCGGGGTCATTAAATACATGCAGTTTAATTCCGACAAAAGCGGTTGTCAGCATGAACCCAACCAATGCAAAAAGCACGATAAATGCTTTTGTCGTAAATCTGATAGCTTTGTTTTGTTTTAACTTCTTCAACATTTTAGTTTGTAAATTTAGTCGTTCATTTTTTTTCTGATGCCAAGAACATTGGGCATTTTTCTTACTTCAGTATTAGTATCGTCGGGTTTTGAATAAGAAACGTAACTCCCGAATTTTTCGATTTCAGTTTTTTTAGTTTTCACGTAGAGGGTAGATTCCGGCCCGCCTTCGAGGTACATGGCCGTTTGAATCTGCAGCCCGGGGGCCAGCATAAAATCTATGAACTCATTTGCGCTATAGGGTGAGCGGGCAAATAAAAACAAGATATTTCCCGATTTGTCCAAACCCAGCACCGTCATGCTGCATTTTAATTCCGGTTTTTTCTGCCAGTATACGGCTTTCCCTTCATTGTCGATCATGCGGATTGATTGAAAACAAGACTGGTAATCTTTTAGTATGCTTTTCCAGTTCTGGTTTACCATGTCAACGATCTGCACTGAAGGTAAAGATTTGTTTTTCGGATTAAATACCACGAGGGCATTAAAGTTTTCTTTGACTACCGGATTGTTTATATGTTCATAGTTCTGCATTAGCCCTACGCCGCTGATGTGGTCTTTCAGTGAATACATTCCGGCGTTGATGCCTCCTGACAGATTTTTTAATTCACACCAGTCCCTTATTGTTCTCAGGGTGCTATCGGATTGGCTTGAGGAAACAAGCTCAAAATTAAAAAAGTCAGGATCAATTTTTAGTATGCTGATTTTGGAGTCTGAAAACTTTGAAATACGGGGTCCGGCGGCCTCTGTATAAAACAAGCCTTCATCCAGTTGGGTCCATTCGATGTCTCCCGTTTTTAAATAATTTCCAGAGTTTTTACCTGAAAAAAATAATATCAATACCAAAAAACACAGGATGTTTTTTGTGGGGAGGTTGTATTTAGTCGGGATCGGCATGTTTTCACACTATAAAGCAAAACAGATTGATGTTTGTTCAATGGTGATTAAACTACAACAATCTGTTTTGTTGGTGTTAAAGCGGAATGCTATAACTTGGCAATGATAGCATCGGCCATTTGCGTGGTGGAAGCGGCACCCTGATTAACTACTTCCGGTGTGCCTTTCATCTTGAGCATATCGTATGCTCTGATTTTTCCTTCAGCCACTACTTCGCCAACGGCTTTTCTGATGCGTCCTGCTATTTCCATTTCGTTCAGGTGTTCGAGCATCATCACCGCAGATAGTATCATAGCAATAGGATTTACTATGGACACTTCGTAATCGGCATATTTCGGGGCGGAACCATGTGTGGGCTCAAAAACTGCCACACCTGAATCGGGGTTAAACTGTGCCGAGGTGGCAAAGCCAAGGCCGCCGATCAGTCCTGCAAAGGCGTCGGAAACGATATCGCCAAACATGTTCTCGGAAACGATTACGTGGTAGTTTTCAGGATTTTTGGTCAGCCACATCATCATGGCGTCGATATTTACATCTTCCACACGGATATCAGGATATTCGTTTTTGCTCATTTGCTGGGCAATCTTCAGCATCATGCCCGATGTTTCGCGGATCACATTGGGTTTTTCGCACACGGTAACTTTGTCGAAACCACGTTTTTTGGCATATTCAAAAGCGGCTTTGACGATACGTGTACAGAATTTTTTGGTGGTGATACGGGTTGATACGGCCAGCTCTTCGCGGGGGCACCATTCGAAATTAGGTTTGAAACGGGGATGTGTCATAAGGGCATTGTACACATCGTCGGGAGGATTTGTCCATTCCACACCGCCGTAAAGGCCTTCGGTGTTCTGGCGGAAAATCATCGTATCAACTACAGGTTCATCAACGCCACCGTTTGCGTTGCGGCGGACGAAGTTCAGCGGGTTGCCTTTCAGTGTCTGGCAGGGACGCATGCAAATGTCGAGGCCGAATTTCTGACGCATGGTTACGATGGGGCTGTAATATACCAGTCCTTTGCCCTGCAGTTCAGGCACAAGCTCAGCAGCAGCTTTGTCTTTGGGCTTTGAGGTGATAGCGCCGAAGAGTCCGATTTTGTGTTCTTCGAGGAGTTTGATGGTGCGGTCGGGCAGGGGATTTCCTTCTTTGCACCAGAATTCCCAGCCTATGTCGCCGTTAACATATTCTGCATCAAAGCCTGCTGCATCGAGGACTCTGATAGCTTCTTTCAGTACTGTTGCGCCAATGCCGTCGCCGGGCATTGCTACGATCGTTCTTTTTGCCATAAATATATGTTTTTTTGTGATTTAGGTTCTTTTTTGAGTACAAAATTATAAATTTTATTGTCGAAAATAATTTCTTTTCAAAATAAAATAATACTCAGGGTTTTTTGTTTGATACAAGCACTTGTACGACAATATAAAATACATAATTTATTGACTTTTTAGTCAGATATTGCCCGTGTATATATTTGTGGCGGAATTTCAAAAAACATCGTTATCCCTGAAAAATTGTAATTTTACGGCATCAAAAAATATAAAAATGAGAAAAATTCTTGTCGTTTTAGTGCTGTCATTGTGCGTAGTATCGTGTTCGCAACGCCCAAATGAGAAAGGAGAATATGTGATAAAACCCGGTGGCGAAGCCAAAGAGATACATGTTAAATACAATGCCAGCGGCAACCTTGAGTACATTCAGCAATATGCTAATGA
>DAOOWO010000208.1:0-4955 GCA_035371225.1 Bacteroidales bacterium
ATCCAGCAAACTGGTGTTGGAAAAAAAATCACAACTGATTCTCAAAAACGGTGCACGGCTAATAATTAGAAAAGGTGCAGCGATTCAAAATAATGGGGGCAAAATAGTGAATAAAAGCCATCAGAAAATAATTAATGAATCTGAAAACTAAAATTCATGGAAGTTCCGGATTATTATAAGGTGCTTGGGATTCCGCATGATGCGCCGCCAGAAGAGATAAAAAGAGCTTACAAGGAAAAAGCCCTCAAGTACCATCCTGATGTTTACGATGGAGAATTCTCAGTAGAGATTTTTCAGTTAATAAACATGGCCTATCACACCCTTATTGACCCTGCCCTGCGAAGGCAGTATGACCTGAAGCTGAAATTTCCTGAGTATTTTGCCAACAAAAAAAAACAATATAAATACCGTAATGCGGCAGATGCACGTTACTACAGTCGTGTGGATCACAAACCCCAGGCGGCACCAAAACACTATGCCCGTAACATTAGAAGATTAAACAATTTCATGCTCTATTCCATTGTGGCGCTACTGGGCTTTGGCATTGTAATGGGCGCTATCGACATGATACGGACTTCAGACTTTACAATGTTGCTGGCTAGTATAGTATGTATGATAATTATTATTTCCGGTGTCAGAATAATTAAACGCTCACACTACCACAAAACGAAGTTCTGAAACGCAGTCGTGCTCCACACAAGCAGCTACGGCACATCCTTTGGATTCAGGCTGCATCAACCCGGACATTCTTAAAAAATTAAAAAAACAAGGCCGCACCTTTCGGGCGAAAACTGTATCTTTGCCCTCTTGTTTATGAAAACCGTTGCCTTCCATACACTGGGCTGCAAGCTCAATTTTGCCGAATCGGAGACCATCATGCGCCGGCTCGCCGAAAACGGATATCACATCATCAGTTTCAGAGAAAAAGCTGATATTTATGTGATACACTCGTGTATTGTAACGCAACAGGCCGAAAAAAAATGCATCTATGCGTTGCGGCAGGCCATGGTTCGTAATCCAGGCGCAAAGATTGCCGTCATCGGCTGTATGTCGGAACTGAATAAAGAGAGGTTGCAACAGGAAAAACCCGACCTTTTGCTGCTTGGAAATAGCAACAAATTCGACCTGACCGGAATGCTGGAACAGTATTCCTCTATTGTCGATACCTGTCCCGCGACATTTGTCCCCGCATGGTCTTCCACAGGCAGAACCCGTACCTTTTTCAAGATACAAGACGGGTGCGACTACTTCTGCGGTTACTGCACCATACCTTACGCCAGAGGGCGAAGCAGAAGCGCTACCATTAGCGAAACCATTAAATCTCTTAATGAAGCCGTTGCATCAGGCTGTAAGGAACTGGTGCTCACAGGCATTAACATTGGGGACTTCGGCAGAAAAAACCAGGAAACACTTCACCAGCTTATCGTTGAAATCCTCAAAACACAAAACATACAACGCATCCGCCTGTCTTCCATAGAACCGGATCTCATTTCCAAAGAGCTTATCAGTTTATTTGCTGAAAATCAACGACTAATGCCACACTTCCATATTCCACTGCAGGCAGGTAATGATGATACACTCATGGCGATGGGAAGAAAATACAATACTGCATTGTTTTCTGAAAAAGTACAACAGATTAAAGAACGTATGCCTCATGCCTGCATAGCCACCGACATAATCACAGGCTACCCCGGCGAAACAGAAAAAAATCATGCAGAAACGCTGCGCTATATTGAAAATACCGACCTCTCGTATATGCATGTCTTCACATATTCCGAGCGAAAACTTACACGTTCAGCAAAAAATCCGGAACAGGTACCTTCCCATATCAGAAAACAGCGCAGCCTGGAATTGCATGAACTTTCTGAACAAAAGAAACACCATTTCTATACTCAGCATATTGGCAGAACCTGTGATGCACTCTTTGAATCGGAGAAAAAAAACAGCGATCTGCTGGGGTATACCGATAATTACATTCGGGTAAAGACACCACTGCAAAAAAACATGGTCAATTCTATACAAAAAATTACAATTACAGGTATTGATGCTGACCATGTTTGCACCACAAAAATTCATTAAATCAACCATTTAACAACAACAAAAGATGTTTCCTCAACTTAGCGATATTATTAATTACTTATTCGGCACGCACATCCACATCCCCATTCAGAGTTACGGGCTGATGGTTGCAATGGCTTTCCTCACGGGTATTTATTTTATAAAAATTGAACTCAAAAGAAAAGAGAAAGAAGGGTTATTGAACGTAATAGTGCAGAAAGAACTTAAAGGCGCGAAAGCAAGCATACCTGAACTGATTTTTATTGGTATTACAGGGCTCATTATCGGATATAAATTACTCGGGATAATAGTTGATTACAAAGAGTTTGCAGAAAATTCACAAGAATATGTTTTTTCCACCAAAGGAAATATCTTTGGCGCTATAGGTTTGGCAATCATCATGGTAGCCAGCAGGTATCTCAAAAAAAAGAAAGAAAAACTCGATAAGCCGGTGTGGGAAGAGGTTCAGGTACACCCCTACCAACTCTCGGCCAACATTCTCATCATCTCTGCCGTTGCAGGTTTGCTGGGCGCCAAGATTTTTCATCATCTCGAAAACTTCGATGCGTTTCTGGAAGATCCTGCAGGACAGTTTTTTTCATTTATGGGGCTTACTTTTTATGGTGGACTAATCGTTGGCAGCCTTACAGTGATATGGTATGTCAGAAAAAACAAAATGCCTGTTCCCGCATTTCTCGACGCGGCGGCTCCAGCCATAATACTAGCCTACGGTATCGGACGCATAGGATGTATGCTTTCAGGTGACGGCTGCTGGGGAATCGAAAACCTTAACCCCAAGCCCGAATGGCTGAGTTTCCTGCCCGACTGGATGTGGTCGTTCCGGTTCCCGCACAATGTCATCAACGAAGGAATCACCATGGATAACTGCTCCGGAAAATTTTGCACCATACTCGAAAACCCCGTTTATCCCACATCCTTTTATGATACCGTGTTGTGTACGCTATTCTTCATTATATTATGGAGTATAAGAAAAAAAATCGAGGTGAACGGATGGCTTTTTGCTATTATGATTGGCCTTATCGGAATACAACGGTTCTTTCTTGAAAAAATCCGAGTAAACAACAAATTCGACGTTTTGGGTTTGCAAATTACCCAGGCAGAAATTATTTCCGTCCTATTGATTGTCCTTAGTATCACTTTGTTTTGGTTTTTTTATAAAAATTACCAAAAAAAAACTAAGATTTGATTTTGAAAATTGAAAAACTTTCATGTACTTTGTAAGCCTTTTTTGAAAAATACTTACAAGCTGTAAGTATTGTCAAATAAGGAATTCAGACAAGATATAAAATAATTCACACCTGTAAAAACAAAACAATGACAAACAGGCAATGGATATTATTCTCTCTACTCTTTTTCGGGATAATTTTCTCGTCCTGTTCAAGTTATTATTACCTGCAGGATGATAAAACACAGGTGGGTGTCGTTAGAGTAGATACTATTAATGTCCCTGAAGCCGACAGCACGTTCATCAGCGTTATAGAGCCTTACAAAAAGCAACTGGATGCCCAGATGAACGAAGTTTTGGCATACTCCGACATGGTGATGAAAAAAAGTCAGCCCGAAGGTTTGCTGAATAACTTTGTTTCCGACCTGACCCTGACAATGGGCAACCGTTACCTGAAAAAACTCGGCAAAGACACTGCTTCCATTTGCCTGCTCAATTCAGGAGGTTTACGCACCGATCTTCCGATGGGAGCAGTAACCTTGCGCAACGTATTTGAGTTGATGCCCTTTGAGAACGAAATGGTAGCGGTAACCATCAGCGGTACCAACGCAGAGAAGATGTTCGGATTTATTGCACATAAAGGCGGCATGCCCATGGCAGGCGCGACCCTGGCCATAGGAGCCGATACGGCCAGCAAAATCGCTATCGGTAAAATAGCTTTTGACAAATCCAAAAACTACACGGTGATAACATCTGACTACCTGGCACTGGGAGGCGACGACATGAGTTTTTTTGCATCTCCCCTGGCTTATCTGCCTTTGAAAATAAAAATGAGAGACGCCATAGTGGATTACCTAAAGGAAGAAACAGCCAAAGGAAAAACCATTACCAGCCAACTCGATAAAAGGATTTATTATGAAAAGTAAACGGACAACATTATTTTTTTTAGTTGCGCTTCTGTTTACGGTGTTGTCCGTCCCAGTTACTGTACAGGCCAAAAACAAAACAGTAAAAATCACTATTCTTTTTACCAATGACACGCACAGCCGCATTGAAAGTTATCCCGTAAACGACAGCAAAAACCCGGGACTCGGAGGCTATGCGCGAAGGGCGGCTCTGATAAAAAAGATACGTAACGAAGAACCCAATGTCATGTTATTCGATGCAGGAGATGTATTCCAGGGAACACCCTATTTCAACTTCTTCGGAGGAGCACTGGAATTTAAGCTCATGAGCATGATGGGATATACTGCCATAACATTGGGCAACCACGACTTCGACAACGGTCTGGAAGGTTTGCTGAAACAACTGCCTAATGCTACTTTTGATATCATTTCATCCAACTACGACTTCTCGGAAACTATCCTGAAAGATAAAATACAACCCTACAAAATATATAATGTAGCCGGTGTAAAAGTTGGCGTATTTGGTCTCGGCATAGAGCTACAAGGATTGGTAAGTGCCTTGAACTACGGCAAAACCCGTTACCTCAACCCGGAGGAAAAAGCTGCGGAAATGGCTTATTTGCTGAAAAAAGAAAAAAAATGCGATTTGATCATATGCTTGTCGCATCTGGGATTTTCATATCAGGATAACAAGGTAAGCGATGTAAAACTGGCCAAACAATCGAAAAATATCGACATTATTATTGGAGGACATACCCATACTTTTATGGACAAACCCTATATTTTCAGAAATTCGGACGGCAAAA
>DAOOWO010000209.1:0-4940 GCA_035371225.1 Bacteroidales bacterium
CATTGCTGCAACTTATACCACTGCGGTGTTGGGAATGGCTATCCTGAAAGCTGTTAAAGGTACAATACTTGAAGAAAATGCTGCACGTACCATTGGCTCTATTGGCGGCAACATAGCAACAGGAGCCATTTTTACTTTGCCTGCTTTTTTTATTGCCTCGGTATGGTCCCCCTTTTATTCGGTTTCGCACTATCTTATAGCTATTGTGATACTCGCTTCCGCAGGTGTCCTTGGCATAATGTTTACTACCTTGCTTCGCAGGGTACTGGTTGAGGATACCGATTTGCCGTTTCCCGAATCCGTAGCAGCGGCTGAGATACATAAATCGGGCAGGGGAGGCTCTGGAGGATCAAAATTTTTGCTGTGGGGTATGGGAATAGGAGCCTTTTTTACAGCTTTGGTAGAATTCAAATTTATTGCCGCCACCTGGCAGAAAGTGGTTGCTTTTTCAAAAGGCGCGTTGTTGCTGCGCTCCCCTGGCATGGCTCCTGCCTATTTCGGAGTCGGTTATATTATAGGCCCCAAATTGGGCGCTATCAATTTTAGTGGTGGCTTGCTGGCCTGGGGCTTGATGGCGCCGGTAATAGCTTACTTCATCAATTACAATGATGCCGCTGCAGTCAGTGACTGGGGCGGTGAAATAACCCGCGTATGGAAGGCCTATGTGCGGTACATTGCTATCGGTGGTATGCTGGTCGGATCGTTTTATACACTGTATAATATGCGCAAAAGCTTGTTCAGCGGAATGCAACGTTCGTTTGCCAACCTGAAAAAATCTTCAGCAGATTCGGGCAATCTGTTGCGCACCGAAAAAGATATAAACATGCGCTGGTCTATGATAGTGATAGGTTTCATAATGCTCATCATGTTTCTGGTGTTCAACTATTTTGCCGGCGATCCGCTGGCTGCAGGTATTGCTACCATCGTGATGTTGTTTATGGGTTTTGTGTTTGCTGCTGTTTCAGGCTATCTTGTTGGCATCATCGGTGTCAGCAACAATCCAACCAGCGGACTTACCGTTTCGGTGCTGATCATAGCGGCCCTGTTGATGGTGGCATTGGGTATGCGTGGTCAGGCTGGACTGGCTGCGGTGTTAGGCATTGCCGCATTTACCTGTACTTCAGTTTCTGTGGCGGGGGAAATGATGCAGGATTTAAAAGCCGGCCATATTCTCGGGTGCACACCATGGCGTATGCAACTCGGCGACGTGTTTGGCGTGGTGGCATCATCAACAATTATGTTTCTTATTCTCACCCTATTACACCTTGGCGATATTAAAGAAGTGGTCGGCAAAAGAATTGAAAAAATGGAAAGCGATAACGTTACTGTGGTGCAATATCAGGGTGAAAATCCTGCATTAAAAAATACAACTTATACTATTGCCGATATAAAAGCGATGGCTCCGGAACAGCAAAATGATGTTTTAGCCGCCAATGCCGGTTTTGGTGGCGAAAAACTCCCTGCCCCTCAGGCAAGCCTCATGGCTGTAGTAGCAAAAGGTATTGTCGATAGGAAAATGGAGCTTATTTTGATTATTGTAGGTATGTTTATGGGAATAGCCCTGATTATGATGCAGGTAAAAAGCCCTATGCTTATAAGTGTGGGAATGTATTTGCCCATAGATACGTCTTTCGCCATATTTCTGGGTGGGTTGATGAAAGCCATCACCGACCATTATGTGAAAAAAAGAGGATATACGGATGAACAGAAAGAAAAAATCACCAATACGGGAGTATTGATTTCGTCAGGGTTGATAGCCGGCGAAGCGCTGATAGGCCTGCTGTTTGCCGGTCTGGCTTTTGCCGAAGTGAAACTGTTTTCGATGTTTGAAACGCCATCTTTTATTGGCAGTCTCGTGGCGATATGTATCATAGGTTTTGTTCTGATAAGATTTCCTCTGGGAAAGAAAAAATAATCGACGATCCAGAACTATCATCTGTTGCTGAATTAGGGGGTATACAGTGTTATCCTACGGATTTTTTTGTACTGTAGAGGATAATGGCATTAGTTACGGTATTGATATTTTCGTTGTTTGCCTCAACAATCAGTGGATTTTTTAGTGACCAGTTTTCGATGACCTTATCTACAATGCTTTGACGTACCACCCATATCATAGGATTGTTGTACGATTTTACCAACTGTGTAAGGTGGTGTCCCCAACCTTGGTTTTGCAGCTCCCAGGGGCCAACTTCATCTACGACTACCACATCGGTACCAGTTAGATTTTCCAAAGAGAGAATTTTTTTCCCTGTCTCAATACCGTCCTGACTGAAAAAAAACTTTCCCACCGCTGGCATGGCAGCATCACCTTGAAACCGTGAAAGAACTACCCTTTGGTCGTTGCTTAAATCCACCAGGTCGTGGCCTATATTCACATCGTTTTCATACAAGGCCGGAGCTACAAATCCTCCGGGACGTAAATTCTTATCTTTTAGCTGATGAATAATATGAGTTAAAAATGTGGACTTGCCGGTCCTTTCCGAACCACTGACAATAATAACATTTTGCCTGTCGTTTAATTTGAGTTCTGTTTTTTCGAGCCAGAAATCAGCACGGGCAACCAATTGGCGAAATGTCAGGGAGGGTTTTTTAAATAGTTCCCTGGTCTTGGGAAGGTTGGATACCATCAACGGCAGGGTGTCGAAAGCTATTTCCAGGGCCAGCGGTAACTGCCATATACGCGAATGGACAAAAAGTTTTTTAAAATCCGGGTTGCGAAGTTCAGTTCCGATTACAGAAAAGCCAATGATTACCAAAGCCGCCCTGAAATTCATCTCCAGGCCGATGAATAGACCTTTTAACAGGCTGCTGTCAGAATTTTTCAGTTGATATAACAAAAAAGCCGAGAGCATAGTAATGATAACAAAACTAATCCAGAATTTTGGCCTTGAAAGCAATCGCAAGGTTTGACGGTAACGTGCAATCCATAGTGCTAGCAACGCACTTCCGGCGGCGGTCCAATAGGGCCAGGGAACAAAACTAATCAAGGCCAGCACAATGACTAACATAATAATGTTTATTGCCAGCCACAAAAAAGAAAAAGAAAATATAGTATCGGTTTTCCCGGATTTTATCTTCTGTACCTGATTGACAGTGAGGCTTTGGTGTTGCAATGGTTGTCGGGCAGCTTTCCTGCCAATAACGATGGCATATAGGGCACAAAGCATCCCGAAAATGAAATAAACTACCCCTAATACCACTATCGGCATCCAATAAACATCAGCGGAAATATGCAGTTGTTTTTGTGCAAATACGGCCAGATTGGAATATAATTCAACGATATTAAATCCATAAATAATGATGTAATTGGCAACGACAAAAAACAGGTTCCACAGCATAGCCAGGCCGCCGGCCAGCAAAAATGAAAAAATGTTTTTTCTGAAAATGCGCACAGAGAGTTCCATGAGCAATGCTTCAAAAAAGATCGCGATCATCGGGCCAAAGATAACGGCACTCGGCGATATTGATTTCATCAGTGCACATACTACGCCCGAACGCCAGAACAGACCTTTCTCCTTCCAGATATGCGCTACAGAGATTAATAAAATAATGCCTATGGCGGTAAGCACGTTGCCGGCAAAAGGAACTTTCAGGTTGTGCAAAAAACTGCCAATGACAATTTCCGACGACGCCCACAGACAGCCTAACACCGATGCCTTAAGCCATTTATTGCTGAGGCGCTTGCTATTTGTCATGAGCAATTAAGTATATAATGGTGTTCCTCTGCATAGTGCAAAGTAACCAAATTATTCCTTTATGCGCGGGATTTATTGTTATCTTTGATTAAAAAAAATATGGAAAATAATGAATTTGAATGCAGTAAGGTCTTTGAATTTACGGGGATGGTTGACTATGCTGATGGTGCTGTGGTAAGTCGTACTATCATTAAAAAGCCGACAGGAACGGTAACTGTTTTTGCCTTTGATAAAGGCGAAGGCCTCAGCGAACATACCGCACCTTTTAATGCACTTGTGAATGTTGTAGACGGTAAAGCCGATATTATTATCAATGGGAAATCGCATTTGCTGGACGCCGGACAGTCGGTCATTATGCCTGCCAATATTCCACATGCTGTGAAAGCCTTGGAAAAGTTCAAGATGGTATTGGTAATGATAAAAAGCTAAAATCCCTGCTTTTTGTTTTTACTGATTCAATATTGTTGTTATCCTCTGTGAATCGCCAGGATATCGCTGAGTATAGCAAAACCCGTCTGTGTTTTTCCTGCTCCCGGTCCAACAATGGTTACATCACCCAGCATGTCGGTTGTGAATGTGAGGGCATTATTGGCTCCCATTACACCTGCCAGAGGGTGAGTCAGTTCAATCATTTCGGGGCCTACCGAAGCTTTTATTTTTCCATTTTTGTTTTCTATACAGCCTATCAGTTTCCAGCGCTTACCTTCTTTGCGGGCTTTTTCGATATCCCCGGCGGAAATTTCAGTAATTCCACGGCATGGAATATCATTGATTTGCAAGGGTATCCCTAAAAGCACATTAGCCAGTATGCAAACTTTTCCTCTGGCATCATATCCTTCAACATCTCCGCTGGGATCAGCTTCCGCGTAGCCCGATTGTTGAGCTAATTTTAGCACGGAAGCATAGTCCATGCCCTTTTCCATTTCAGTAAGCATAAAATTGGTTGTTCCGTTCAGGATACCTTTGATTTTGCTGATCTCGCATCCGGCCAGAGGGCCTTTGCTCAGGTTGATAACCGGAGTGCCTGCAACAACGGTACCTTCAATCATGAATTTTACGCCATTCTTTTTTGCCAGTTTTTCAAATGCTTGATATTTAATGGCTGCAGGGCCTTTGTTGCTGGTTACCACATGCTTTTTTGAGGACAGTGCTGCGCTTACATGATCCATGGCTGGGCCACCGGTTTTTAGGTCGGTATAGGTGAGTTCACATACAATGTCGGCATTGCAATTTTTAATCAGCGAT
>DAOOWO010000210.1:0-4939 GCA_035371225.1 Bacteroidales bacterium
TTACGCTGCCTGTGCCTGTTCCGGCTATCAAAGCAGTTTTTGATGCAGTAGATAATAAGGTCAGGAAATTTCCAGCCGCGAGGTTTCCCTGAGAGTGTGTCAGCACGCCTGCGACCTCTGTATTTCCGTTTAAATTTGCTCCTGCCGGATTATTCAGGGTGAGATTTTCGAAAGTTGTAACACCATTTATTGTCTGTGCGGTACTGCCGGCAAGTATAACTGTTCCTTCGCCAACCGCGTTGCTACCTGTGTTTAGCCAATTGCCATAAATAGTCAGGTTGTTGCCGCTGGTTACCGTAACAGAGGCACCGGCGTCAATGGTAATATTACGGCATAGTGCAGTTCCTTGTGAGCTAACAAAAGGTGGATTTGCAGAGGAAAGTATGGTGACGTTATTAGTGTTTGTGGGTACCGCATTGCACGACCAATTGCCAGGAGTGTCCCAGTCGTTGTTAATAGCTCCTGTCCACCAGATGTCTGACCCGCAGGGACATACCTGACCGTTGATCCAGGCAATACCAGAATAGGGTTGATAGGTAATATCATCAGTAACTAATCTTGGTGTGGGGTTGTCGTCCCATGTCAAATCAGTGCATCCGGCTCCTGTATAATTGAAATTGAGTTGGGCTATTTTTCCATTTGAAACAAAACCTGGATAGTCTCCCCATACGAATGTGATTTTTCCCGAACCTGCAGTGGAAATACCGGAGCAAATATCCGTGGGATTACAATCCGTTCCGTCAATAAACGTAAGAACAGCCGGATCATAATTTATAGACCACTGTAAACTGCCTACAATTGGGAAATTGGTCATACTGATATCCACCGATACTGTACCTGCAGGCGCTGAAGTGGTTTGCAATGTTACTGTTGGGGCTGCAGTAACTATGAGCGTTCCGGAAATATTTGTTGTGCCATCCCATTCCCCGGAATTGTAACCACCATAATGATAGGGCCCGTTGCCAAGCTGGAAGCGGCTGGCATAGTAGTAAGTGCCTGGAGAGAGGGGCAGACCTATATTGGCCTGATACTCATCATTATTGCCATTGTCGGCATTATAGGTGGCAGCCACCCAGTTTGTCCAGGTGTTCGGATTGGTATTGGATGTGCTGTATCCTATCCATGATGTTATCCCCGTTCCCTGGCCGGCGGCATTGGTAAGTCCCGGGGCATAAACCTGAGCATAAGCCATATAAGTTCCTCCGGCAGCGCAGGTGCCGCTGGCCGGCGATTGCAGGTTGCACCACGAAAGATCGCTTATGGTCATTACCCCTGAAATATTTGTGGCTCCGTTCCACAAACCGGAGTTGTATCCGCCATATACATAAGCGCCGTTTCCTAACTGAAACCTACTGGCATAATAAAATGTGCCGGGGCCTGCCGGTGCGGGGCCGATATTGGCCACATATTCATCATTGTTCCCATTATCCGTATTGTAGGTGGCAGGAACCCAGTTTGTCCAAGTGTTTGGGTTCGAATTGGTCGTACTGTAGCCTATCCATGCCTGTATGCCGGCACCTTGTCCGGCGCCAACGGTAATGCCGTCAGCATAAACCTGTGCATATACGTTGTAGGCCCCTCCGAAAGAAATAGTTCCGCTTGGAGGCCATTGTGTGTTGCACCATGTGATATCACCAACTTTGTATGAATAATTTGCATTGTTGTTATTGTTTAAACGCAAGGTCAGATAATCAATGTCTGTAGCATCGGGGGTATCGTCAATAGATGTGAGGGCATAATAAGAAACCGTTGTGCCGGCTGTTTGGGGCAGTATGGTAGCTGTACCCTGGTTTGAAATAAAGGTAGTTATTTCAAGAAAAGAGGATGTTGCCCAGTTGTCGGTAGAATAACGTACATAAACATGTTCATTGGCATCTTTGATGCCGCTCAGAGTAACAGTTACGGTAACGGATTCAGAAGAGGAAACATTGGATGAAGGTGATTGGGTTACGCTAACTATGTTAATAGGGTTGTAAGATGTTTCTAATACTGACATATCGTTATTTGAAGATGCATTTTTGCCGATGATAAAAGTGTAATAATAATTTGTCTGAACGGGGCATCTGAGGTTTTCATCCCAACCGCAGCCGGAACAATAAAAAGCACCTCCTGTGTATTTCTGATTTACATTTCGGTCATAATTCGGAGCATTTGAACCGCACCATTTGGCTGTCCAATCGCCTGCTGCAGGGTTAAATAGGAATTGCATTGTCATGGTATTGGGTGACTGAGGAATCGTAACAGCTTTCGTGACACCCCTGTCATTTAATGTGGCATTTTTCCATATTCCATCGTAATTGTAATAAACATTCCCCGGTTGTCCGAAAAGTATGCTTGTTATGAGCAGCATTATCACAAAACACATAGATGAAGCGTAATTTTTTTTCATAAGGGTAAGTTTTTGTTGTTATATGTAATGATTTATATAAGAAAATAATAATATTAATTGTATTGATTAATTTAAAGTAAAAATGCAAAGAAATTAATCAATCAAAGTTATTAAATTTTTTTAAAATTGGTGTGAAAAGTAGTAATTAATTTTCATAAATAAAAATGATACGCCCCATCCAAATTGTTCTCCGACAACTTGTATCGTTATTCTGGTCAGTCATTATCTTTTACAAATAGAACCATCAAGGCGGCGATTGCCATGGATATCCCTCCCAGTATTAATGAGTAAATGGCTTCACCCTTGAAAATTTCTTTGGTGATAAATCCTAAAATGCTGGCGGCCAGTATCTGAGGAATAACGATAAAAAAGTTGAAAATACCCATGTACACTCCCATTTTATCACGAGGAAGAGACCCTGTAAGTATGGCATACGGCATAGATAAAATGCTGGCCCAGGCAATGCCTACGCCCACCATCGATAGCAGTAATAATTCTGGAGATTTGAACAGGAATATAGATATCAATCCTGCACCGCCGGCCATCAGGCAGATCATGTGGGTTGTTTTGCGGCTGGTATATCGCGCCATTACGGGCAAAAGAAAAGCAATCAGCGCTGCGATGCCATTATATACTGCGAAACATATTCCTACCCAGTTGGCGCCTTCATTAAATAATTCGGACGATGGGTCGCTGGTGTGATAGATGTGACTGGTTACGGCTGGTGTAGTATATATCCACATGGCAAATAAGGCAAACCAGGAGAAAAATTGCACGATGGCTAATTGTTTCATAGTGGCGGGCATCCTGGTAAAATCGTCAAGAACAGTTACAAAGCCGTTTTTGTTATGCCCTTTTTTTTCCAGCAATCCGGCAATAAGCATGAGTATTCCAAAAATAAGTAATCCGACGGAAAAGATATACAGTTCCGCATTGAATTTTCTCCAGAAAAAAAATGCAGAAAGAATCAGTCCGCTAAAAATAAAGAACAATGAAATGTTTTTTTTCTTTTTTTGGGATGAAACATTAGTAATTGATGACTTTTCTGAATGTACATTTTCTTCGGTATTATTTTCAGAAAACGATGCAAGTTCTTCGGGGGAGTATTCTTTGGTACGCACCACGGTCCATAGAACGGCAAAGAAAAATGCCGTAGCCCCTATGTAAAAAGAATATTTTACCGAAGGTGGTATTATTCCTACAGGGGCTGAGTTTTCAATGCCAAACAAGTTGGTGAGCAGATAGGGCAGTGCAGAAGCTACTACCGCTCCGGTGCCGATAAAAAAACTCTGCATGGCAAAGCCTTTGGTTCGTTGCTCCGAAGGCAGCATATCTCCTACAAAAGCGCGGAAGGGTTCCATGGAAATATTGATGGAAGCATCCATAATCCATAACATGCCTGCCGCCACCCATAAAACCGGCGAATTAGGCATTATCAGCAGGGCCAGTGATGCCAGAATAGCTCCGGCAAGAAAATACGGCCGTCGTCTGCCCAGCCGGTTCCAGGTGCGATCACTGAGGTGCCCGATGATGGGCTGAACAATCAATCCGGTGAGCGGTGCCGCTATCCAGAGAATGGGAATGTCTTCAATTTTTGCTCCCAGCGTTTCAAATATTCGGCTCACGTTGGCATTCTGCAAGGCAAAGCCAAATTGTATGCCTAAAAAACCGAAACTCATGTTCCAAATCTGCCAGAACGATAAACGCGGCTTACTTTTCATAAAAAGATTATTTTAAAAAATGCTAGTTTTTGATGATGGCGATTTTTTGTGTGCCTGAGTACTGTCCGGATTGAATGATGCAGAAATAATAACCGCTGCTTAGTTTCTCTCCTTCATGATTAGTCCCATCCCAGCTAATAAAATGTGTTCCTTCGCGCTGGTTTGTGTTTACCAGTGTTTTTATTACAGTACCCATCAGGTTATATATCTTTATAACTACCGTGCCTGCTGCCGGTAAAGTATAAGTGATGGTCTGCTCGTCAGCAAATGGATTCGGATAAACTGATGATTTAAATACATCCTGTCCGTTCTGTTCGTCGAAGCCACTGCCGTTGCCGGTAGTATAAATTCCTATGCTGTCGGGGATGATAATGTTGGAATCAATGAATACATGAAATTCCCCGGGCTGGTAAAGCCATCCATAGTTGCTGGCTTCTGTTTGCCACGATTCTACCTGATATGGAGTCTGCGACAGGTAATCATACCAGGTGCCAGCATGCGGAAATTGAGGATACACATAATTTTCTTCCACTTTAAAATTTCCTGCAATTACCACATTTATATTAGTGTTGGATTGTGCATAAGGGAACAGTCGTATCCTTTTATCCCAGTTTTCGACTTCCATTTCGTAGTTGTTCGTTCTGCTAATGGGGAAATACTTTTTAAGATAAATGAGGGCGGCATACTTTTCATATAATCCGAGGTGGTTGGGAACGTTCATATAGTCCCAACGGGCAGGTTTGGGATCCATGCGGCAGTTAGGGTTCTGCCCTGCAGTATCGGGGAAGAAGATGGAATAATCGTATCCTCTTTCGCCAAATTCCCAGAT
>DAOOWO010000211.1:0-4925 GCA_035371225.1 Bacteroidales bacterium
ACATTACTTCTCTTTCCACATCGCCATTTTCGCCATACCATATTTCTTTGCCTTCTTTTTGATTGTTTTTATACGCAACTTTTCTTTTCAGCATGCCATTCCAGTAATAACCGTTTAAAACTCCGGCGCCTTTATCAAAAGTACCCTCGCCGACTTTCAATTCTTTATCATCAAAATATTCCCACTTTCCCTGGTATAGGCCTTTCACAAAACTTCCACTTACTTTTACTGTTCCATTGGGATGGTACTCATGATAGACGCCGTGTAAGGTATCGTCCACATAATTTTCTTCTGTAAAGGGCAGGCCGTTCTCAAAATACGCGATACTTTTACCATTGCGCAGGTTGTGCGAATAATATTCTTCGCGCTCCAACTTTCCATTAAAATTCCAACGGGTAAGTTTGCCTTCAATCATTCCGTCCACATAAGTGCATTCCATCTGTTTGTTGGTGTTTGAATAATACCACGTTTGCAAGCCATGCAATTTATCGTTCCGGTAAGTAAGTTGTGATTTCAAAACGCCGTCCTGATAATATTCCTTGCGCGTTTTGGTACAAGATACCAAAGACAAAATAACAGCAAGAAATAAAAAAATACTTGTTCCTGCTGTTACTGGAATTTTCATAGGACAATAAGGTCTTTATGCGACCATAAGCATGGCGCGGTCGATTCTGTTGATTTTTTCTTCAGCAAAAGCGCGAGTAATATGTAGATCGCTGGTGTCATTGCTGGAGGGCATTTCAAACATGGCATCGGTCATGATAATTTCAAAAATGGACCGCAGACCCCTGGCGCCAAGCTTATATTCAACAGCCTTGTCGACAATAAGATCGAGTGCAGCATCATCAAAGGTGAGTTTGATTTTGTCCATCTCGAACAACTTGATATATTGTTTGGTAAGCGCGTTTTTTGGTTCGGTGAGAATGCGTTTCAGGGTATCCCTGGTGAGTGGTGTCAGGTGGCTAATGATAGGCAAGCGACCGACCAGTTCGGGTATAAGCCCGTAGCTTTTCAGGTCTTGTGGCGCCACATATTGCATGAGGTTATCCTTGTCGATATTTTGCCGTTTTGCCCCGCTGGCATAGCCTATCATGCTTGTCATCAGGCGGGAGCCGATCTTATTTTCTATCCCGTTGAAAGCACCACCGCAGATAAACAGTATATTTTCGGTATTGACCTGAATCATCTTTTGTTCAGGGTGTTTGCGTCCGCCCTGCGGCGCCACATTCACCACGGAACCTTCCAGAAGTTTCAGCATGGCCTGCTGTACGCCTTCGCCCGACACATCGCGGGTGATAGAAGGGTTATCACTTTTTCGTGCTATTTTATCAATTTCGTCGATAAAAACGATACCTTTTTCGGCCTCCTCCACATTATAGTCGGCCACCTGTAACAGGCGTGTAAGCACACTTTCCACGTCCTCGCCCACATAACCGGCTTCGGTAAGCACCGTAGCATCAGCAATACAGAACGGCACATGCAGCATTTTAGCTATGGTACGTGCCAGCAAGGTTTTACCTGTGCCGGTTTCTCCTACCAGGATGATATTTGATTTTTCAATCTCCACATCATCACCAGATTTCTTGTGGCTGATCTGGCCGATCCGTTTGTAATGGTTGTAAACAGCAACCGACAAAACTCTTTTGGCATGGTCCTGTCCTATTACATACTGGTCGAGATGGTGCTTTATTTCTGCTGGTTTTGGCACTTCGAATTTATGTGAAACGCCGGTTTTTTTGCGCACCATAAATTCTTCTTTAAGTATAAGTTCAGCCTGTTCCACGCAGCCATCGCATATATGTCCTTCCAAACCGGCAATCAGCAGGTTGACTTCAGATCTTTTTTTACCACAAAAAGAACATTTTTCAGTTTCCCTGGGCATTATTTACCGTTTTTGGTTTTACTGTTAAGCACCTCGTCAATCATGCCATATTTCAGGGCTTCTTCGGCAGTCATCCAATAGTCGCGGTCGGCGTCTTTCCAAATCTTTTGGAATGTCTGTCCCGAGTGCGTGGCGATTATTTCGTAGAGTTCTTTTTTTAGTTTCTGGATCTCGCGGGCAGTAATTTCAATATCCGAGGCTTGACCTTCGGCACCTCCCATAGGTTGGTGGATCAGGATGCGCGAGTGTTTCAGTCCGGTACGTTTTCCATTGGCGCCGGCACAAAGCAACACCGCCGACATGGATGCCGCCATCCCTGTACAGATGGTAGCAACATCGGAAGATATATATTGCATGGTATCGTAAATACCAAGTCCTGCATAAACAGAACCTCCGGGAGAATTGATGTAAATCTGTATATCTTTTTTGGCATCAGCCGATTCTAAAAACAAAAGCTGAGCCTGGATGATATTTGCCACATAGTCATCTATCGGGGTGCCAAGAAAAATAATACGGTCCATCATCAGTCTGGAGAATACATCTACTTCGCGGAAATTCACCTGACGTTCTTCAATAATGGTACGTGTCATATCGTGAGCAGCAGAAAATTTGTCGAGCCGCGAGCTGGTAATACCAAGATGTTTCACTGCATATTTGCGAAATTCTTTGGAGGAATTCATAATTATTATTTTTTGGTTGAAATTATTTTCACAAATTCATCATAATTAACATCAACGTAATTCACACTAAGTTTATTTTTCAGGAAGGCCAGCAATTTATCATCAAAAAGCTTGTCGCTGATACGCTTGGCTTCTTCTTCGTTTTTCAAAATACTGTCCGCTATTTGGTTCAGGTAGTTTTCGTCCGGCTCGTGATGATGTTCTTCTCCTTGTCCTTCTTCATGACTGTGATCGTGGCCGTGGTCGTTAACTTTGCGAAAATATCCTTTTACAAATTCCCGCATTTCTTCCGCGGTAACATGCAGTTCGTGTTCTTTGATAATTTTGTTTTCGATAAGCTGCCACTTAATGACATCGCGGTGCTGGTCAAAATCCTTTTCGATATTTTCTTTAGTTAGTTTTTCATCCGTCTGTGTTTCCAGAATATATCTTTTCAGGAAGGTTTCGGGCAGGTCGAACTGGGTATTGTTGCGAATAATTTCGGTAGCATCATTCACAAATTTACGTTCACATTCTTTTTGATAACTATCAATGGCATCCTTGCGTATCTGCTCTTTCATCTGGTCAATGTTTTCGATAGGCAGCTCAGGATAAACCTTTTTATAAAATTCTTCATTAAGTTCAGCGTTTTTATTGCGGTTGATGAGCTTTACCGTAAAACGAAACAACGAAGAGATATTCTCCAATTCTTCCTTTTTCTTACCAATGAAATAAGCGGCTTCAAAATCGTTGCGGGCTATTTCTTTGGGATTGACATCCACAAAGTCGCCGGCTTTCAGTCCACGAAATTTGTTTTTCTTTTCGTCGTCGGCCAGTTGTTCCATATAAATGAAAGCATCATTTTTAATTCCGCCTTCTTTCAGGTTACCGGTTTCATCCAGTTCTGCAAATTCTCCCGAGATCATATCGTTATCTTCAACCGCATCTACCTGTTCAAAGGTACCATGACGTTTCTGCATTTCGGCCAGGTATTTTTCAACGGTTTCGTCAGTAACGCTTATTCTGTAATGATTTACCTTAGTTTTGTCTGAAATATCCACGGTAAATTCAGGTGCAAAAGCAATATCGAACCAAAATGTGAGGGTTGTGTCCTTGTCGAGGTCTATAGGTGTGTTCTTTTCCTCATTTGCCAAGGGAGCCCCCAGGATGTTGATTTTTTGTTCGTCGATGTATTTGTATAAAGCTTCGCTATATTCTTTGTTTACTACTTCATAAAGCAGCGATTTTCCGTACATTTTTTTCACCAGGCCAAAAGGGACGTGACCAGGCCTGAACCCGGGCATATTGGCTTTACGCTGGTATTCTTTGAGCTGTTTGTCAACTTTTTCCTGATAATCGGCCGGTTCGAGTTCAATTTTTATTGAGGCCGTCAGTTCGCCTGTTTTTTCCTGTTCTATCTTCATCGAAATTTAATTTTATGTTGTCAATCTGAAAATTAGTTTGCTGATTGTATTCAAAAAAACCTCATCAACCCATCCCAACACCGTGCGCCTACCAGCCGCAAACAGTGACGAAAGGACTTCCGCCATTAGCCATCCAGCGAAGTGGATAAACTTCTAGTCCCGATCTTCCAACTTCTGAAGCTTATTCCATTTCATCCTTACTTCGTGCGGATGAAGGGACTCGAACCCCCACGTCTTTCGACACCAGATCCTAAGTCTGGCGCGGCTACCAATTACGCCACATCCGCAAAACGAGGTGCAAAGATACAAAAAATTACATTTCAAATAGAAACAAGAATTTATCTATTGGAACACTATGGTTAATTTTTATTATCAATAAAATCATACAATTTTTTTTAAAACACAGACACATAGATGTTTAAACACATTTTTGTTAGCTACAACTGCTCTTGCAATTGATTTGGATTGATAACTGAAATTATCCTATTTTTGCGCACTTTAATTTGCAGGCATGATATTTTTGTTGTTAGCCGTAATTACCTCGAGCCTTATATTTATCGCATTCAAATTGTTTGAAAAAAATGGTATTAGCAATATACAGGCTATCACTTTTAACTACCTCACCGCGGTAATAATCGGCTATCTCTCTACCGCCGAAAGCTTCACCGCCCCACTTGTTATTGATAAACCGTGGTTTTATCTTTCAATTGTTTCAGGATTTTTACTTATTGTTACTTTTTTAATTTATGCCTATTCCATTCAAAAAGTGGGGATTGCCATTACCAGCGTTTCGGGCAAAATGTCGGTGATTATCCCAGTTTTACTGGGATTACTGATATTTAACGAAAAAGCGACCTGGATAAGGATTCTTGGAATTATCAGCGCTCTGGTTGCTTTTTACCTGACTCTGATGAAAAGTCGCGAACAAAAAGCAAAAGCCATATTTTTTGTTTTTCCGTT
>DAOOWO010000212.1:0-4918 GCA_035371225.1 Bacteroidales bacterium
CAGGGCATGGGCTATCGATGATATGTGCCGTAGATTCGATGAATGCCTGGATCCCTTTGTGGTATTCCACCGGAGGGGGCACTATCCTGCATACCGCCGACGGCGGTGTCACCTGGACGCCCCAAACCACCGCCACTTTTGATTCGCCAAACGGTTTTCCCAATGTGGTTCATTTCTGGAATGTGAATGAAGGTTTTTGTATGGGCGACCCCAATGGCGGGTATTTTGAAATATATACCACTATCGACGGAGGAACTACCTGGACCCGTGTTCCTGAAGCAAATATCCCTCCCAATTCCGCACAGGAATATGGTACTACAGGGTATTATGATGTGGTGGGAAACATGGTGTGGTTTACCACCAACAAAGGGCGCATCTATAAATCTATCGACAAGGGGTATCACTGGACTGCCAGCTCCATACCCAACGTTACCGATCAGATGCAGATTTCATTCAGAGACATAAATTATGGAATTGTAAGGGCCAATATGTCGCCGTATAATACTTATTTTACCAACGACGGCGGTGATACCTGGCAACAACTTTTCTGGAACGGAAATTTCTATACAAATGATTTTTGCTATGTTAAGGGAACCACCAATACTTTTATTTCTGCAGGGGCTGATTACACCAATAATTTTATGGGGACTTCCATCAGCACCGACGGCGGTTTTAATTGGAATGTGATCCCCCTGTCGGATACAACACAATTTCTTACCGTTGATTTTGTTGATGTCAATCATGGATGGGCCGGCGCTTTCAACACCGATAGTGTTGCAGGAGGGATGTGGAAATATACCGGCAATCTTTTTGCTCAGGATCCCTGCGCCGGCCTAGCGGCTTTATATGTGAAGAGTGCCGACACCCTGGATATTAATGTTTCGGGAGTATGTGATTTTACCGACCTGAGCTCGGGCAGTCCCACGGCATGGTCATGGGATTTTGGCGACGGAGGTACTGCCAATGTGCAAAATCCCAGTCATGCCTATACTGCAGCCGGCACCTATGATATTGAACTGACAGTGAACAGAGATACCTGTGCTGAAGTATATACGGAATCTATTGTAATTATTAATACCTCGGGCATTTCAACTTATTCCGACGGGCCGGCTGTTGAGATATGGCCAAATCCGGCAACAGATTATCTACATATTGCCTCGGCTGCAGATGTGTATCGTGTGGAAATATACAATAGCATCGGACAGACAGCCATAAACAATTTCTATTACGAAAAACTTTTAAATATCAACATCAGCGATTATCTGCCGGGCGTATATTTTGTGAGAATTACTACTTCACAGGGACGCACGGAAGGTCGCTTCATTATTACAAAATAAAGTGTAATTGACGTAACTAAAAGCTGCGGGAAACTGCAGCTTTTTTTGTTTCTGAAATTTAGCAACACACAAAAGTTAATAAATTTTTGTGTGTTGCTAATAATTTTCAGCATGAAATGATATTTTTACCACTTTAATAATTTTCAATGTCGAATTATAAATATTTGCCGGTAGTTTTTATTTTATTGTTTGGATTGATCTTTGCAAAAAAAAATGATCTTCCTGACAATAACCCTGATAACTCTCCTTCTATTAATAAATGGGTGGATTCTGTTTTTGATAAACTAACCCCCGAACAGCGTATTGCTCAATTATTCATGGTAGCAGCCTATTCCAATCAGAGTCTGAAGGCCAATGAAAGTGTTACCGAACTGGTCAAGAAGTATAATATCGGTGGTATATGTTTTTTTCAAGGCGGGCCGGTAACCCAGGCGCGTTATACCAATTACTGGCAATCGCTTGCTTCAACGCCGTTGTTTATTGCCATCGACGGAGAATGGGGATTAGGAATGCGTCTGAAAGACAGCGCAATGTCTTTTCCAAAACAAATGACTCTTGGCGCTATCCGCGATAATAAGCTTATCTATGCAATGGGCGAGGAGATAGGCAAGCAATGCAAAAGGCTGGGAGTAAATATAAATTTTGCTCCCGTGGTAGATATCAATTCCAATCCATACAACCCTGTTATCAATTATCGCAGTTTTGGCGAAGATAAAAAAAATGTGGCCAATAAAGCCATGGAATACATGAAAGGCATGCAGAATAAAGGCATCCTTGCTACAGCCAAACATTTTCCGGGACATGGCGATACCGATAAAGATTCGCATACAGAACTGCCTACCATACATCACAGCAAAGCGTTAATTGATAGCATTGACTTGTACCCTTTTCGTAAGCTGGTTCAAAATAATTTATCAGCCGTAATGGCCGGACATTTGTTTGTACCTGCCTTGGATACAACCTCCAAACTTCCTTCTTCCTTATCCGGAAAAATTGTTCAGGATATATTGTTGACGGAGATGAAATTCAAAGGGCTTATCTTTACCGATGCGCTTGGAATGAAAGGCGCCAGCGAAAATGCGAAACCCGGCGAAATAGAACTGAAAGCCTTGCTGGCCGGTAATGATGTTTTGCTGATGTCGGAAGATGTGCCGCTTGCCATAGCATATATCCAGTCGGCCATCGACAGCGGTCTGATATCGCAGAAAGATATTGATAGCAAATGCAAAAAGGTGTTGAGGTTCAAATACAAAGCTGGTCTGGCAAAATACAAGCCTGTCAAAATCAAAAATTTATATGCTGATTTGCATAAGACCGAGGCGAAAGTACTTAACACCAGACTGTATCAGGCGGCAGTGACGATTATTAAAAACAACCATTCTATATTACCTCTTAAAAACCTTGAAAATCAAAAAATTGCGGAAATATCCTTTAATGCTGATTCTATGAATGAATTTGCCATGATAGCGGATAATTACGCTCCTATGAGGCACTTTAACTTTACCAATAATTTTGATACCAGTGCAATACCGGCATTAAAGGAAAAACTATTTGACTACAATCTTTTACTGGTAACCGTGAATGCTACCTCTAATTCTTCCGGTAACAATTATGGACTGACACCGGCCATAATACAATTTATCTCCGAGATAAAGAAAAGCAAAAGAGTGGTGCTCAATCTTTTGCTGAATCCATACGCACTGGGTAAAATGCCCGATACCTCAGGTATCAGCGCCATTCTGGTGGACTATCAAAGCAACGACATAACTCAACGAGTTTCCGCAGAGGCTATTTTTGGTGGTATAGCTGTCAATGGAAAACTTCCGGTATCGGCTTCCGGAAACTTTCCTGTCAACATCGGGTTTACTACCGTTAAGAGCCGGCTGGATTATATTTCGCCTGAAATGGCTGGATACCGGCCTGATTGTTTCTACAAGGTGGATTCCATTGCCCGGCGAGGCATTAAAGATGCTATTTACCCCGGTTGTCAGATTTTGATTGCCAAAGACGGTCAGGTGCTGTACAACAAAGTATTTGGCTACCATACCTATCCCAGCGGACAAGCCAGTGACACTGCATTAGTGCCGGTAAAAAACAGCGATTTATATGATGTAGCCTCATTGACTAAAATACTGGCAACTACCATTTCGGTAATGAAACTTTACGAACAGGGTAAAATATCTTTGGATTCTTCACTGTCAGATTATCTCCCGGGCATTGAAAGTTCAGATAAAGCCGACATCCTGATAAGTAAACTGATGGCGCATGAGGCCCGCCTTAAATCGTGGATACCGTTTTATGAAAAAACGCTGATTGGCGACACCCTGGACTCCTGTGTGTACAAGCCCGTGCCATCAGTGGATTATCCATACAGGGTGGCCGACAGCATGTATATACATAAATATTATTTTGACACTATTTTCAGAGCTATCATTAACTCAACCCTCAGAACACAAAATAATTATTTGTACAGCGACCTGGGTTTTTACCTGTTGAAAGATATTATTGAAAAAATCACCCACGAGAAACTGGAGCAGTATGTCAATAAAAATTTTTATCGACCTTTGGGATTAAGTACCATGTGTTACCAGCCACTTAATTATTTTGATACGTCAAGAATAGTCCCTTCTGAGATAGATACTGCATTTCGTAAACAGTTGTTGTGGGGTGATGTTAATGATCCAGGCGCTGCTATGCTGGGCGGCGTAGGAGGGCATGCCGGAATTTTTTCCAATGCCAACGATATTGCCATATTGATGCAGATGTTGCTCAACGAGGGGGAGTATGGCAATTATCGCTTTTTTATGCCCGAAACCATTCAGAAATTTACTTCTTACCAGTTCGATGATAACCGACGTGGACTTGGTTTTGACAAACCTGTGCGCGATAAGAGCCAGGGAGGACCTACGTGCGAAGAAGCCTCTGCCCTAAGTTACGGGCATTCTGGCTTTACGGGGACTTATTTCTGGGTTGACCCGAAGTATAACCTTGTTTATGTGTTTCTGTCGAACCGCACCTATCCGTACTCGGCTAATAATAAGCTGGTAACTTCTGGTATACGCACGGAGATACAGAAGGTTATCTATAAGGTAATAGAAAAGAAAAAGTAAATAATAAGGTTAGGAAAATATTCTTAGTAGTCCGCCAACTGTTGTAAAACTGAAGCCTGGCTGTGCTTTTAGACAGGATTGCACACTACTAATTTTTAAGTTGGTTATTTTAGTATTTACAAGACACGCACCAAGTGTGACAAGTGTGAAAACCCGGCAAAGCAGGGTAAAAGTAATATGTATTGTTCGACACTGCAGCGTGTCAAATGATAATTGGCCTTAGACATTCCAAAAACGGAGGATATCATTTTAGGCTTCAGAAAAAGTTACCGGATCATTTTAATGGTGGAACACTCATTTATCTGTCCGGAAAATTATACTCAACATTTATATTAAAATTGAACTGTTTTATGGTGCTTAAGGGAGAAGACAATGTCGATTGCTTGATTCAAATGGCAACATACTAACTGGAGCATTTTTTGAGTCCAAATGTTTAATTTTTAAATAGTGGCGTAACCAAATGAATTTCAG
>DAOOWO010000213.1:0-4880 GCA_035371225.1 Bacteroidales bacterium
GGTGGCAGTGATGGCAATGGATTGGTCGCCGAGAATCTTGCGGGTTTCATTTTCTAATTTTATTTCTTCAGTGGTATAACCGTTTTCGGTAAAATCGCCTCCGTGAGGAAAGCAGTTCAAATCGATAGGATAGGGGTACTTTTTAAAGCCGCTTATGCCTTTTCTTTCATCCATAAGTTGCTGAACAGCCAATTGGCCGGTGCCGGTAACCGATTGATAAGTAGAGACTATCAGCCGTTGAATTTTATATTTTCGGTGCAAAGGGGCTAAGGCCATCACAAGCTGAATAGTGGAACAGTTGGGATTGGCAATGATTTTATCTTCTTTGGTCAATATGGTTCCGTTGACCTCGGGAACAATAAGTTTTTTGTCGGGATACATACGCCATGCCGAACTGTTGTCGATGATAAAAGTTCCTTGTTCGGCAAACAGTGGTGCATAACGCAATGATACCGAACCTCCGGCTGAAAATATGGCGATATCGGGTTTTCCGGCTATTGCATCTTCGATGCTTATCACAGAAAACTGTTTATTATTGAGTGTTACCTGCTTCCCCACCGAAGCGCTGGAAGCTGCAGGTAAAAAAACCGTGACGGGAAATTTTCGTTCTTCCAGCACTTGTATCATTTTTTGTCCAACCAGTCCTGTGGTGCCAATTAATGCAACTTTCATATTATTTTTTGTAGTGATTTCAAAAATTATCCCGCAAATTTAGTTTATTAAATTTTTACGTTCATGTTTTCCTTTATTATTTTTCAACTTAGTAACCTGAGTTCTGGTTAACAATTTTTCTCATTTTCCCATTTGGATAATAGAGGCAAATTATTATTACCAATAGAAAAAATAATGGAATTTGTTTTATTTCAGTGTATAAAAAAAGTATTCCCGGCATGGTGGCGGAGAATACTTTTTTGTAATTAGGATGTTGACGTTATGAAATACGCCGGTTGATTCTATACTTTTTCCAGTGCGGTGGCCAGGTCATCTATAATATCTTCCACGTCTTCGATACCTACCGAAAATCTTACCAGGTCATCGGTAATGCCTGCGGCCAGTTTGTTTTCTTTACTAACGGCAGCATGCGTCATAGAAGCGGGATGTTGTATAAGGGTTTCTACGCCGCCTAACGAAACAGCAAGCAGGGCAAGATGCACATTGTCCATCAGTTTGCGTCCGGCCTCATAACCGCCTTTTAATCCGAAACTCATCATGCCTCCAAAGCCAGTCATTTGTTTTTTTGCCAGTTCGTATTGTGGATGTGTTTCCAAACCGGGGTATTTTATCCAGGCAACTTTGGGGTGATTTTCCAGATATCTGGCAATTTTCATTGCGTTTTCCTGCGAACGTTCCATGCGAAGCGCCATGGTTTTTACTCCGCGAAGCACCATATATGCTTGGGTGGGGTCCATATTGCAACCCATATATACCATGCAATGGCGAATTTTCTTGTAAATCTCGGGATCTTTAGCCACGATGATACCGCCAACAATGTCGGCATGGCCGTTGATAAATTTGGTAACGGAGTGCAATACTACATCGGCCCCCAAATCAAGGGGTTTCTGCAGGTATGGCGATGAAAAAGTATTGTCCACCACAAGGATCAGATGGTGTGCCCTGGCGATTTCAGCACAGGCGGCAATATCGGTGATATCCATGGTAGGATTGGCAGGTGTTTCGATATAAAGCACTTTGGTATTGGGCTTAATGGCTGCCTTGATATTATCGAGGTTGGCAGTATTTACAAAACTGGCTTCCACCCCAAAACGCATATAATCCTGTTCGAGGACACCACGTGCAGGGCCATACACTGCATCGGAGCTGACAATATGGCTGCCGGCACCCAAAAGCGCCATATATACACAGTTAATGGCTCCCATGCCCGAGCTGGTGGCTATTCCTTTAAAGCCGTTTTCAAGAGCTGCAATGTTGTCTTCCAATGCCTTAATGGTGGGATTGCCAATTCGGCTATAAATAAATCCGTCGCTTTTTCCCGAAAAACAGTCGGCGCCGTGTTGTGCACTTTTAAATTTAAATGTTGACGTTTGATAGATAGGCACGGTAGCGCTGCCAAATTCATCTTCGTAAGCTCCTGCGTGAATAAGCTTAGTGTTAAATCCTGATTTTTTTGTTTCCATAATAATTCTTATAGTTTAAATTGTTATTAAAAAGTTTCTGTGATTTTTTAATGGTTGTCGCAACCTTCGTGGCTGGTGCATCCTTTTCCGCTGTCGGTGATGGTATCTTTGAGGTATTTGCCTATTAGCTCTTTTACATCACCGCTGCAACCTCTGTAAACGGATATGCCATGATAGGACAGGAGGCTCAGGGCGCCTTCGCCCATATTTCCTGCAAGCATCACGCTGACGCCCATCTGCGCCAGCTTAGGTGCAATGTTTGATTTACAGCCGCAGCCAGCAGGCGATGGCAGCATTTCCTGATTTTCTATTGTCCCGTTATTTATTGTGAATATCGTGTAGTATTCGCAATGGCCAAAATGGTCATCTACCTGGCCCTGTCTTGTTGGTATCGCTACTTTCATATTAATTAATAGTTTGTAAATTAGTGTATTGTTGCTATTTGTTTTTTTAAGTCGCTTGTTTTTCTATGTTATTATTGTCAATTTTCTCTTCATCATCATAAAACCTGCACTCAGCACATTGCTCGTGGTTTTTTCGGCCGTTTATCAATTTATAACAAATACGGCATCTGAGCCATTCGTTGGTAAACTGTATGTTGCCACCTTCAATTTCTATGGTTTTTCCCTCCACAAAAGCCGTGGCTATTTTTTTAAGCGCCGATTGGTATAAGCGCGAAAAAGTCGGCCTCGAAATTTCCATCTTTGCAGCCGCTTCACCCTGCTGAAGATTGTCGTAATTGATGTACTTCAATCCTTCAAATTCGTCATAGGATAATATGATGGGCTGGCTTGAGCATTTATTTAATCCATAAGGCTTAAACCCCGTCATTTTTGGCGGTGTGCATACTTTTCGGTTCCTTGGAGGTCGTGGCATTGTAAGCAGCTATCCCTTTTGCAGCGTCTGATATACTTTTCAGTTCTGGTGTTCTGTGTTGTTTTGAAAAGAGCTCAAAAAAATTTGCGCAAAGGTAATGAACGTGTGTTCATAATACAAACATTTACCTAAAAAAATTTTGCCCCTGGAGATGAAAGAAGTTTGCTAAACCTGAAGGGCTTATTTACCGCTTTTTAAAACAGGTTTCGGTTTATCTTTATCTTCTGTTATACCGGCTGCACATTTTTTTAGCCCCTTGTCTGTTTTTTTATGGAAGGATACGGTACTATGTGAACTGACTTCCGAAAGGCCTTCAATCAGGCTTTGGCACTGCATGCTTCAACCACTCCTGTTATGGAACCTGCAATGGATTTGGGGTTTTGACTGATGATGGATGCGCCGAGTGTAACAATGCTTGCCGCAATATTAATGCCTTTCTGAATATTTTTTAATTTGTGGACGGTGCCTTTAATCTGGATGGTTATATCATCTATTTGTTGTAATGTTGCCTGCACTTCGTCCATAACCAGGGCAGTTGAAAGCGCTAAAATATCTTCACCGTAATTCAGAATTGACCATTGTGAATCTCCAATTTTCTGGTTTTCGGTTTTGGTCAGCTTGTCCCAGTTAGCGTATCTGAAATCGCCTATGGCCTGGGCTAACCCAAGAAAATTGCCCGCCAGGGCATTGGCCTGCTGCGCTGTTAATTTTGCCATAATAATTATTTTTTAAGTTTTTTGAATTCCGAAATGATATCTTTTATATTGCTGGTATAGGACGACAGCAACTCCTGAAGCTCTTTAATTGTCATTTTGTTTCTGTTGTCAAAGAGTTTTTGATGCCCTTCCGCTATGATTTTTATGCTTTTGGCGTAAGCATCAATTTGTTTTTGTTTGGCATCAATTTCCGAAAGTTGCCGGTAATAATCGATGATGCCTTTGCCTTTTTCATAATCTGTAAGGGTTGTGCTTAAACTCATTTCTTTATAATAGACATACAGCTTTTCCTTTTTGAAGGATAGTTCACCTTCGAGATTGTTTTGGATGATAAACTGAAATTTATTCAGCAACAACTGAAGTGGCTCATTGGCTTCTTCTATATAAACCTTGAGTTTTTTCTTGCGGTAAAGGTCGGTGGTTGCCTTCAGCAATATTTTTGAAATGGTTCCATAAGCTTCAACATGCTCTTTTTCAATTTTGATTTTGCCAAAGTTGCCTTCTGTCAGCGAGGTTTGCAGGGCATCAAAACTGTAATCGGTCAATTCATTGGCAGAAAGGTTGATCAGACCGTCGAAGTAGCCCTTTATCGCGTTGTAAATGAGCAGGGTAACACTGTCGGCTTTCTGGTAGGTTTCGCAATCACAGTCGGATTCTTTTTTTACTTCAAAATTTCTGATGGCTTCAAACTGGCACCTTTCATAACAATGTTGCGAAAAGGTGTAATCAATTTCTTCATAATTTTTTATGCCTGCCGAAGCTGCGGTTGAATAATCGGTAACGGATTTCAGGTTGACACAGGCGCTAAGACAAAGAGCCATCAGTGCCATAAATAACCATGTACCAGGATTTTTGTTTTTCATAATTGTTTCTTTATATTGTTCAGAATTTTTTTGCGACAATCAACTTTAATTATGATGAATAAGAAATCAGTCTTTATTAATAACAAGCTTTGCAATATGATATGAGTCTTTAATCAGCAGGCGGATAACATACATGCCGTTATTAATTTTTGAAACATCTATTGTCTCTTTTGCCTTGATATGTCCCGTGAGTACTTGTTTTCCGGTCATGTCAAAAATCGTATAATCAGCCGCTTCCATACTGTTTGCCAGGTGAATTTTGTCTTTGGCCGGGTTGGGTGAAAAGAAAT
>DAOOWO010000214.1:0-4819 GCA_035371225.1 Bacteroidales bacterium
ACATTCTTGCCTGGGAAAAAAGAAGATTTCCTGGCATGAAGAACAGGAAAAAAAATATTGCTGCCGCGAAGTATGTGTGCTGATTTTAATGACCTTTTTGATCAAGATACTGTTGTAAGAGTTTAGCCACATATTTTCCAAACACATCGAACTCTATATTGATCACAGTGCCTTTTTTAAAATTATGAAAATTGGTAACCTGGTATGTAAAAGGAATGATAGCAACCGAGAATTGTCCGGGCAGTGAATCAACCACGGTAAGGCTGACGCCGTTAACAGAAATGGAACCTTTCTCAACCGTTATATTTTGTTTTGAAACATCATAGTCGAACCAGAACTTCCAGCTTCCATCCATTTCTTCTACACGGCTGCACTCGGCTGTTTGGTCCACATGCCCCTGCACGATATGTCCGTCGAATCGCGCTTCCATCCTCATGCTGCGTTCAAGGTTAACTTCGTAACCCGTATGCCAGTGACCTAGGTTGGTTTTATCCAGTGTTTCCTGTATGGCGGTAACAACATATTGAGATTTGTCGTAGTCAACCTTTACCACGGTAAGGCAGACGCCGTCGTGGCACATGCTTTGGTCTATCTTAAGCTCTTTGGCAATGGGAGTTTCAATGGTAATATGAATATTAGTGCGGTCGCGATCAATACTGACAACTTTGCCTGTGGTTTCCACTATTCCTGTAAACATGTTTTTTGGTTTTTATTGTTTACGGCAAAGGTAGCAAAAAACAAGATTTCTTATCAGGGTGTAATTAAATGTCTATTTTTGATGTAAAAATTCTGAAAATGAAATTTCTTTCACCCCAATTTTATCTGATGCATACAGTGGCTGTGCTTTTGCTGTTTTTTTCGCTATCCTGTAAAACAACTTCCGGAAAAGAAAATAAGCCGGCTGCAGTGGCAGTGAAATTTCTTAAACACCTCCGGGCTTTTGAATTCGACGAAGCCCGTAAACTCGGTACGGAAAACACGGGAAAGATGCTCGATATGTTTTCAATGATGCTCGAACTAAGTAAAAAGAATGGGAAAGATCCTTCACAAGAGAAAAAAGACGTGGACATCTATGTGGTGAAAACAGCCGTTGACGGTAAAAATGCGGTCGTTACCTACAAGGATGAAAATGGCAAAGAGCAGCAGCTTGATTTGTTAAAAGTAAAAGGAAAATGGCTTGTGAATATGCAAAAGGAAACACCGGTATTATCGCCTTCCAGCAAAAATTGATATATTAACTCAACCCAATGTTGATATACGTCTGATAATTGAATTCCCCATTAACCTTGGCTTATGGTTATAAGCCTTTTTACAACGATACAATACCATGACAAAAACAACCCAAACAATCGGACTTATAGTGTTACTTATAACAGGACAAATTGTATCCGGACAGACAATTTTTAATTACAAAGATGACTTTAAAAACATACTTGCTAAAACAAAAGACCAAAATGAAAATCTATCTTATGACAAACTCCTAAAACGCTTTAGTGTTAACGACACTACCATGACTGACTTTGAAGTTTTGGCTTTATTAATTGGTTTTACTGACAAGCAGGAATTTGAACCTTATAAAGACTTAGGCATGGAGAGTAAAATCTATGATATGAATGGCGATGGAAAATTTCAAGAGGCACTAGACAGTGCGAATATTTTTCTTAAATCGCACCCATTAAGTGTAAAAGTTCTGTTTGAGAAAGGATATTCATTTTATAAACTTGGACAAAAAGACAGTGCAGCATATTATTCCTATAAGGGGCACAGAATTTTTAAAGCCATGAATTTCAGCGGTGACGGAAAAACTCCCGAAACGCCGGCTTTCGCCTTAGGGCCCGCTGATGGTCAGGATTATATTTATAAATTTATTGGCCCCCAAATTGGTGGAGCCAGAATTGGGATGATGGGTTCCGGGGAAGATAAAGACGGAAACTTCCTTGATATACTTGAAGTTGTTCCGAAAGATGGTTCTCCTGCATACAATTTATATTTTATCATCCAGCACGCGACAGACAAAATGTTTTCAAGCGAGGATATGAAAAATATGGAGGATGTTTTTAAAGAACTCGAAAACTCTGATAAGAAAGACAATAAGAAAAGATAAAGAAATATTAAACGGTGGAGAGGATAATCGCCTATTACAGCAATGCTTGTTACAATACCTGTCTGGAAACAAACCTCACAAGAATGGCTGTTTTTTAGCTTTTTGTGTTGTTTGACATGGTTGTATACAGCTTATGGTAAACAGCAAACCGCTATTGTAGGCTCCTGTACTCCAATGATCTTCAGCCTTAGAGATAAACTATTAGTCTAAGTTTACAATATTGTTTTCGTGCTCTATAATGAGCAGTGTCATGTCAACAAGTTGTCCAATAGTTTCCACCGGGTGTTTCACCACGTATTTGCCAATGGTTTTCAACTCTATGTTCAGGGAATATTTCTTCTTGAAAATTTCAATCAGTTCGAGGTACATCAATGAATCGCCGCCGATGTCGCGGATAATATTGGTGTTTTCTTTAAGAGAGGAGGCATCAACTTCGCATTCTTCGGTAAAAAAACTGAATACGGTTTCTTTTACTTCTTTCCTTGTTTGTTCATTAATCTTTGCCATCACTAAATTTTTTTTTGGCAAAATTAATGATATTTTTTAATTACCAAAACGGCATTATGCCCTCCAAAAGCAAATGAATGTGATAGTGCACAGTTCACCTCTCTGCTTCTGGCCTGATTGGGGACAAAATCCAGGTCGAGTTCGGGATCCGGTTGTTCGAGGTTAATAGTGGGTGTGATGAGGCTGTGCACTATGGTTTGTATGGTGATGACCATCTCGATAGCTCCGGCGGCTCCAATAGTATGGCCTATCATCGACTTTGAGGAGGATACCGGAATCTGGTATGCCCTGTCGCCGAAAACTTTTTTTATGGCCAGTGTTTCGTATCTGTCGTTTAGTGTGGTGGAGGTTCCATGGGCGTTGATATAATCAACCTGTGAAGTTTCCACTCCTGCGTTTTTTAGCGCCCGGGTAATACAATGAGCAATGCCTTCGCCGTCTTTCATGGGTGCCATGATATTATATGCTTCGCTGGATATGGCATAACCCGCAATTTCGGCATATATCTTTGCCTGCCGGGCAAGTGCCGACCGTTCCGACTCCAATACCAGCACACCGGCGCCTTCACCAATCACAAAACCATCGCGGTCTTTCGAAAATGGTTTGCTGGCTTTTTCCGGAGTATGGTTTTCTGTTGAAATGGCATAAAGACTGTTAAAACCGTCAATCTCTTCTTTGTTGACTATGGAGTCGGCTCCGCCCACAATTACTACATCGGCTGTTCCGCTTTTTATCATGTCGTACCCCAGGCCAATAGCATAGGCTGATGAGGCACATGCTGATGATACGGTGAAATTGGGCCCTTGAAGCTTATATTCCAGAGAAATCCATGCCGACATAGCATTATTCATGCTTTTCAATATGCGGTTTTGGTCGGTGGTGCCTTTTTCTGCGGAGGTGTTTGCTGTGCTAACAACACCAAGAATGACACCGCAACGGTCTTTGTCCATCAGGTCAAAATTGACTCCGCTCATTGCAACAGCATCTTTTGCACAAACAAAACATGCCTTGGTAATGCGTGTCATCTGATCAGCCGACCTTTTTTTAATATATTTTGGCCAAAGTTCCTCAAATGCATGGGGAATTTCTGCTGCAATGCGTGTCTGACATGGCGATGCGTCAAACAAAGTAATATCTTTTACGCCACTTTTGCCGGCAGTCAGGTTCTCCCAATTGCTTTGCAGGTCTGTTCCAAGCGAGCTTATTATGCTCATTCCCGTTACTACAACTTTTTCCATGATATTTTCATTTAATGTTTTTCAGCCAAGGTCAAATGGCCCTTTATCAGTATTCATATATTCTTTGGCTGCATAGTCAAGAGTTTCCTTGTCGCAGGCGCCCTCATTTATCAATTGCTGAGCCTTGCCGGTATAAGCTTTTTTTAGTCTTGCCAAAACTTCTGTAATGTGCTGATTTTCTGGCAAACTCCTTTTGTCGGTTCCGGTGCGAGGTTCTTCGTAATGGTAAAAACCATCCCGGGTTTTTACACCAAGATGTTTTTTCGATTGAAGACTTTCGAGTTTGGCAATCATCAACTGGTAGGGTGCACTGTTGGAAGCTGTGTAGTTTCTTATTGATTGCAGCATAATGTCGATGCCCACCTGGTCGAAAAACCGGAATATACCTTCTGGGAATAATTGTTCAGACACAATAGTGTCAATCTCTTCATACGACATTTTCCCTTCGGCAGCAATACAAAAGGCCTCATTCTGAACTTCCAGAAAAAGCTTGTTTAGCCAAAAGGCATTTTTTTCATCCTGAACTAATGGTTTTTTCTCTGTTTTCCTGCAAAAATCTTTTAAAGCCGTTATGGTTTCTGCGGAGATTGAACCTGGGGTTATTAATTCCACTATGTTTTTCAGTTTAACAGGATAAAAGAAATGTAACCCCACAAAACGTTGGATCATAGTGGCGCAAGGCAAAAGCTGTGAAGGCAGGAAGGACGAGGAATTGCTTGCAAGAATGCAGGAGCTTTTTATAACGGGAATAATTTCCTGGTACATCAGCTTCTTTTTGGCGATATCTTCCCATATGCATTCGATTATCAAATCGCAATTCTCCAGTGAATTTATCTGGTGGCTGATGACAACGGATTGCTGTTTTGCCAGCAGTTGTTGTTCGTTCAGTATGCCGCATTTATGCTGCCTTCTGATTCTTTTCTCAAATGATTGTTGCAGGGTTTGGCTTTCTGCATCGTCAATACATATC
>DAOOWO010000215.1:0-4808 GCA_035371225.1 Bacteroidales bacterium
CCGGCCTTTCGGGTTCAGGAAAATCGTCTCTGGCTTTTGACACCCTTTATGCTGAAGGTCAAAGGCGTTATATCGAAAGCCTGAGCGCATACGCCAGGCAGTTTTTGGGGCGCATGCCCAAACCGCAAGTAGATTACATCAAAGGCATTTCGCCTGCCATCGCTATAGAACAAAAGGTAAAAACTCATAATCCGCGATCTACCGTCGGAACTTCGACAGAGATTTATGATTATCTGAAACTGCTTTTTGCACGTATTGGCACCACCTATTCTCCCGTATCGGGCAACAAGGTGAAAAAAGACAGCATCGCCGACGTGGTAGATTTTATTCTTGGCCGCAAACGGGAAACAATGATTTTTATTGAATGTCCGCTGCAATTCACTAAAGAACGTTCCGTGGAAGAACACCTGAAAATATTGCAGCAACAAGGATTTAACAGACTGGACGTACAGGATGAAATCCTGACCATTGACGCTTTTCTGAACAGCGGTAAAAAAATCAGCGCCAAAACACCTATCAATTTGGTGCTGGACCGTTTGTTGATAAATGAAGACACTATTAACAGCCGCGATCGTATTGCCGACTCAGTGCAAACAGCCTTTTATGAGGGTGCCGGACAGTGTATTATTAGTTCATCCCAATCAGGACAACGAAATAAAACCGTTTTTTCTGACAAATATGAACTGGATGGAATAACTTTTGAAGAGCCGTCGGTCAATTTGTTTACTTTCAACAATCCTTACGGAGCCTGCAAAGTTTGCGAAGGTTTTGGAAGCGTTATCGGTATTGACGAAGACCTGGTAGTGCCAAACAAACTGCTCTCTGTTTACGAGGAAGCTATTGCCTGTTGGAAAGGCGAAAAGATGAGTGAATGGAAAGACCAACTGGTAAAAAATGCCTACAAATTTGGATTCCCCATACACAAGCCATACATTGAGCTTTCCGAAGAACAAAAAGAAATGCTATGGAAAGGCAATGAATTTTTTGGAGGTATTAACGAGTTTTTTAAATATGTCGAAAGCCAGACTTACAAAATCCAATACCGTGTGATGCTGGCCCGTTACCGTGGAAAAACCATTTGCCCCGATTGTAAGGGCACACGTCTTCGCAAAGACGCCTCGTATGTAAAAGTAGCCGGAAAATCCATTATTGATATAGTACTGATGCCTGTAAAAGAAGTACAGAAGTTTTTCCTGGACATACCATTGAATGATTACGAAAGCCAGGTAGCAAAAAGAATACTAATCGAGCTTACTACGCGTCTGCAATTCCTGATTGATGTTGGTCTGGGATATTTAACGCTGAACCGGGCATCGAATACTTTGTCGGGAGGCGAGTCACAGCGTATCAACCTGGCTACAGCATTGGGAAGCAGCCTGGTAGGTTCCATGTATATATTGGATGAGCCGAGCATCGGTTTGCATCCGCGCGATACCGAAAAGTTAATCTCAGTATTGAAGCGTCTGCGCGACATCGGCAATAGTGTTATTGTGGTGGAACATGATGAAGAAATCATAAAAGCTTCAGATCAGGTTGTTGATATCGGACCTATGGCAGGAATGCATGGCGGCGAATTAATCTTTCAGGGAAGCTATGAAGAATTGCTGCAGTTTCCGGATTCATTGACATCAAAATACCTCAACAAAGTAACCTCAATACCCGTTCCGCATTTCCGCAGGCCCTGGAAAAAATTCATTGAAATTTGCGGTGCGCACGAAAACAACCTCAAAAATATTTGTGTAAAGTTTCCTCTCAATGTCCTGACGGTCGTTACAGGAGTAAGCGGGTCGGGAAAGACCACCCTGGTAAAGCAAACGCTTTATTCATCCTTAAGAAAAATGTACGTCGGTTATTCCGAAAAAACAGGCAAACACATCAAACTCAACGGGAATATCGACAGTATTGGCAATGTGGAATATGTTGACCAAAACCCCATTGGAAAATCCTCCCGGTCAAATCCAGTTACCTATATCAAAGCGTACGATGATATCCGCAGCTTATTTGCCGAGCAGCAGCTTGCCAAATTAAGAGGATTTAAACCTGGATATTTCTCTTTCAACATTCCCGGCGGACGTTGTGAAGAATGTCAGGGCGACGGTTTTGTAAATATTGAAATGCAGTTTATGGCCGACATTCAACTGGTGTGTGAAAGTTGCGGAGGAAAACGTTTCAAGGACGAGGTGCTTGACATCACATGGAATGGAAAAAATATCAACGAGGTACTTGATATGACTATTGATGAGGCTATGATATTTTTTAGCAACGGAAGCAAACACCATAATGCAGGAGCTACTATCGCAAACAAATTAAAGCCATTGATTGATGTTGGACTGGGGTATATTAAACTTGGCCAGCCATCAAGCACCCTCAGCGGCGGAGAAGCACAACGCCTGAAATTAGCCAGTTTTCTGTTGAAAGGAGGCGTTGATAAGCCCACTTTGTTTATATTTGACGAACCCACAACCGGACTTCATTTTCACGATATCCATAAACTGTATGATGCCTTTAATGCTCTAATTGACAAAGGCCACACTATCATTGTAATCGAGCACAATATGGAACTTATCAAGTGTGCCGATTGGCTGGTAGACCTTGGCCCCGAAGGCGGCAACGAAGGAGGTTATATAGTTTTTGAAGGCACTCCTGAAGACATACTCGCATGCAAAGAATCCTATACGGCGAAGTTTCTGAAAGATAAACTGCATTAGAATCAGTTTTATAAAATTCTGCTTTGCGCCTTCGCGAAAAAAAATTGCACGCAGAGCCGCAGAGTCGCAGAAAAATAAGAAAAAAACTTTGCGCCTTCGCGTCTTTGCGAGAAAAAAATTGCACGCAGAGCCGCAGAGCCGCAGAGGAATAAGAAAAAAAGCTTTGCGTCTTTGCGTCTTCGCGAAAAAAAATTGCACGCAGAGCCGCAGAGTCGCAGAAAAATAAGAAAAAAACTTTGCGCCTTCGCGTCTTTGTGAGAAAACCAGTTTATTTCACCTCAGCATACAAGTCATAAACATCTGCTCCGGTGATTCTGACATCATAAAAATTCCCGGGTTTTAGTTGATTATCTTTTGCGGGTATGAGGACTTCATTATCTATTTCAGGAGAATCAAACTCTGTACGGCCCACGTAGAACTCGTTTTCCTTACGGTCAATGATTACTTTCATGGTTTTGCCCACCAATGCCTGATTTTTCGATGCTACAATTTGTTGCTGAAGTTCCATCAGTTGTTCAAAGCGTCGTTGTTTCTCCTTTGCCCCTGTCTGCTGTTTGATAGCACCGGCAACTGTTCCTTCTTCCTTTGAATAGGTAAATACGCCCATACGCTCAAACTGCTGCTCACGAACAAAGTTATAGAGCTCATCAAATTGTGCCCTGGTTTCGCCGGGGTAACCCACAATGAAAGCCGTACGTAAAGCAATGCCCGGCACTTTGTTTCGAAATTTTTCGACCAGCGCAACCGTGCCCTTTTTATCAATTCCCCTGCGCATTGAGGAAAGTATTTTATCATCAATATGTTGCAGAGGAATGTCCAGATACTTACATATATTATCCCTGCCTTGCATCAGTTCCAGTACGTCTTCAGGAAAACCTGCAGGAAAAGCATAATGAAGGCGTATCCACTCAAATTGCTTGATATCAGATAGTTTTTCCAGTAATAGCGCAAGTTTTCGTTTTTTATAAATATCGAGTCCGTAATATGTGGTATCCTGTGCAATTACCATAAGCTCTTTCACACCTTTATCCGCAAGCATGGCGGCTTCATCCAGGATTTTTTCAATAGGATATGAAACGTTAGCCCCACGTATCATCGGAATGGCACAAAAAGAGCATGAGCGGTCGCAGCCTTCTGAAATTTTCAGCCAGGCGTAATGTTTCGGGGTGGTAAGTATTCTGTTATCCGAGTGTTTTGTCTCATTATTGGTTATTTCTCTGAGTAGCGAATTCGTTTCATTTAATCCGAAAACGCCATCCAAACCGGGAATTTCAGCGAGAAGTTCCGATTTGTAACGTTGAGCGAGGCATCCGGTTACAAATACTTTTGTATTTCTTATTTTTTTTTCTTCTGCAAATTCTAATATTGCATCCACCGATTCCTGTTTGGCGTCATTGATAAAGCCGCAGGTATTTATTATAACAATGTCGGCCTGTTGGTCAGAATTATGTACTATTTTAAACTTTCGGGAAGGCAGGCTGCCCATGATTTTTTCGGAATCGACTATGTTTTTTGCACACCCGAACGTAACGACATTAATAACAAGTGTACGCTTTTCGCGGGGATATAGGCTTGTGTCAGGCATGCTGAAAGAAAGAATCAACGAACTCAACCTTATTGAATAACTGTAAGTCATCAATTTTTTCGCCCACGCCAATGTATTTAACAGGGATTTTAAATTCGTCGGAAATACCAAGCACCACGCCACCCTTGGCTGTTCCGTCGAGTTTTGTAAGCGCTATGGCGTTTACCTCGGTGGCGGCAGTAAATTGCCGTGCCTGCTCTATCGCATTCTGTCCTGTAGAGGCATCCAATACGAGCAACACTTCATGCGGAGCATCGGGAATTACTTTTTGTATCACTTTTCTGATCTTCGACAGTTCGTTCATCAGGTTTACTTTGTTATGAAGGCGGCCAGCAGTATCAATAATAACGACATCAGAATTACGGGTTTTTGCTGAAGACACCGCATCAAAAGCAACAGAGGCAGGATCGGCACCCATTCCCTGACTAATTACGGGCACTCCCACCCTTTCAGACCAGATTTTCAACTGATCCACAGCCGCCGCACGAAAAGTATCGGCAGCACCGAGCAGCACC
>DAOOWO010000216.1:0-4779 GCA_035371225.1 Bacteroidales bacterium
GTGGCAATATATAATCCTTTATCGGTATAGGTATGTTGTGGATTGGCGATGGGACCAACAGTACAGCCGCCAATCCACAACATACCTATACCGATAAAGGATTATATATTGCCACTCTTAAGGTAAGCAGCGGGCCACCCAATTTCTGTGAGGCAACCCAACAGGTTGAAATAGAAGTTATTCACCCATCCAGTATGCTTGTTCCCAATATTTTCACGCCAAACGACGATGGCCATAACGATATCTTCCAGATTGAATCGCAGGGTATTAACACCCTTGAAATAGCCATCTTTAACCGCTGGGGCAAAAAAATGTTCAATGGCAGTTATACTGAATTTTCCACATCTTTGGTCAAGACCGACATCTGGGATGGCACCAGCAAAAGTGAAGGAAAATGTGCCGATGGCATCTATTTCTATTACCTGGATGCCGTTGGTGACGACCTGAAAGAATACCACCTGCAGGGGACCATTACTTTAATGAGATAATCAGTATTTCTGAATGATCATCAACCCATCACGAAAGGGCAGCAATAAATTGTCTGCCCTTTCATCGTTTCTGACGTATTCGTTGAAGGCGGCCACAGATTGCGTGCCACGGTAATTTTGTTCCTGCTCGTCGAGGATTTTTCCGTGCCATAGCACATTATCGGCAATAATATATCCTCCTGGTTTCAGTTTTTCGAAGACCAACTTATAGATGTCGAGATAAATTTCTTTGTCACAATCAATAAACACCAGGTCAAAGGATTGATGCAGGCCATTTATCAGTTCTCTGGCATCGCCAATCATGAGCTCAATTTTTTGTTGAAACCCGCTATCCATAATATTTTTCCGGCAGATATCCTCTAATTCAGGATTTGATTCAATAGTAATTAACTTTCCGTTGGCTTGCAACCCCTGGGCAATACATATTGCCGAATAGGCCGTGTAAGTGCCCACTTCCAGCGCAAATAACGGTTTTATCATGCGGCTCATCAAACTGAGAAGTTTCCCCTGCAGATGCCCCGAAAGCATTATCGGGTTCATAACTTTCAGATTCGTCTCGCGGTATATACGATTAAGTATCGTCGACTCGGGTTTCGAAATTTGTTCCGCGTACTCAATTATCTTCGGATCGATAGGATTCATTGGACTGATAAATTATTTGTGCAAAACTTTCGGTGTCGAATATCTCATTGGCAATTTCCAACAATTCCGTGTCTTTGATTTGCTCAATCTTATGGTTAATTTGAGCGATACTGTCAATTTTGTCAAATACCATGTATGTTTTTCCTATGGCCAGCATCTCGGCTATCTTCGATTCGTTGGCCAGGGCGATATTTCCTATTAACTGTCGTTTTGCCTGTGCAAGCTGGACAGCACCCAGTTTTTGCTGACGCAATTTGCGCAGTTCCGCATAAATAAGGGCCATTGTTTTGTCCATACTGCCATTCTCGGTGCTCACATAGATACGGAACAATCCCGTGTCGGAAAAAGCGGAATAGCTGGATTCAATATTATAGGACAGGCCGTGTTTTTCGCGTACAGCCATGTTCAGCCGGGCGTTGGATGCCGGGCCGCCCAGCAGGTTGTTAAGCAACACCAGGCCGAGCCGGCGTTTGTCGTACACCGGATAGGCCGGCCTTCCCATGACACAGTGTGACTGAAATATATTTTTTATAAAATCCCGTTTAACCGGTTTGTATCCCCTGAAAGCTTTTCTTTTAGCACTGGTTCCCGCAGGCGGCTGTCCCTGCTCAAACCATTTTTTTAACACCCTGAGGATAGTGTCGGATTCAAGACCGCCAATGATGCTGATAACCATCCCTTCCGGATTATAATTATCATCCATAAAGGTTTTGATGTCATCTCTGGTAAAACCCTTGATCCTGGCCGGCTCGCCTAGAATATTCCAGCCCAGAGGATGATTCTTAAAAACCAGTTCGTCGAAATCATCCAGTATCACTTCTTCGGGGATATCTTTGTAATAATAATATTCGTCCACAATGATGGCTTTTTCTTTTTCCAGTTCCTTTTCGGGAAAAATGGAATGAAACAACACATCAGAGATTACCTCGGCAGCTTTTTCAAAATACTCTTTCAGCACAGAACAATGTATGCAGGTTTCTTCCTTGGCGGTATAGGCATTGAGTTCGCCGCCGTAATTTTCGATACTGTTGTATATCTGGCTGGAACGGCGCGTTTCGGTCCCTTTAAAAAAAACATGCTCAATAAAATGTGCCAATCCTTTTTGTGCCGGATTCTCATCACGTGAGCCTGCATTGATAAAAATCCCAAGATGCACGATGGGGGTATCGCTGTTCTTGTGGACAATGCGTATCCCGTTGTCCAGCTTATAAAAATTAAACTCTTTTTCGTTTTTCATACGGGCAAAGGTAGATTAAATTAAGATTTCAGAATTCAGAATTCTGAATGCAGGAGGTAGTCTTTCGTCTGGTATATGGATAAAGTACCAAATTCTTATTACCGAATTCATAATTACATTAGTTTTGTAATACAAAATCTTTGTCATGAAAAATATCGCGGTTTTTTGCGGTTCTTCAGCCGGGGGCCGGCCCGTTTACGGAGAAAAAGCCCGGCTATTGGGAAAACTCTTTGTAAAAAATGGTTTTTCGCTGGTATATGGTTCCGGGAATGTAGGTTTGATGGGCATCATGGCCGACTCCATGCTTGAAGAAGACGGCGAGGTGATTGGAGTCATCCCGCAGCGCCTGGTTGATGTGGAAGTAGCTCACAAGCACATCTCCCGCACACATATCGTGGCCACCATGAGCGAACGCAAGATGCTTATCGAACAGCTTTCCGATGCGTTTGTTATCCTGCCCGGAGGCATGGGCACCCTGGATGAATTTTTTGAAATGCTTACCCTGGGACAACTAGGAATCATAAAAAAACCCATTGGCGTTTTCAATATCGAAGGATACTTCGACAAAATGCTCACCATGCTGGATTATTTTATTGAAGAACGCTTTATGAGGCCGGAACACAAAGAATTATTTTTTGTCAGTGATGACGAAAACGAACTAATAGAACGCCTGAAAACCTTTCAGCCAAAAGAAACGGTAAAGTGGCTTGAAAATTTTAAACATACAAAATTTTGAAATGATCAAGACCGGAGCAAAAATCCTGAATGAGCTTTCGACCGAAGCTAAAAGTTCGGCACGTCAAAGGAAAAACCACAACTTTCACCAAGGTGAGCACGAGGTGCTTCAGCGCATGCTCAACGCCCTGTGTCCGGGCACTTACATCCGTCCGCACAAACACTCGAATCCGGAAAAAAACGAAGTCTTCATCATCCTGCGCGGCCGTACGCTGGTGGTAGAATTTGATGACAACGGCCACATCAGCGACCATATTATTTTGGATAAAGCCACCGAAAACTATACTGCCGAAATACCGCCGGGACGTTATCATACGATTATCGCGCTGGAGGCTGGCTCGGTGGTTTACGAAATAAAAGAAGGCCCCTATTGTCAGGCCACCGACAAAAACTTTGCTCCCTGGGCGCCCGAAGAAGGCGGCGACGGTGCTGCAGCCTTTCTACAAAAAATTTTCGATCAACTGTGTATACGTTTTCAATAAAAAATTATCAAAAACTGATGCTATGAAAAAAAACCTGGTAGTAGCGCATCGCGGAGGAAGCCTTTTGGCTCCCGAAAACACCATGGCCGCTTTCCGGCAGGCTCTGGAGCTTGGCGTTGACCGCATAGAGCTTGACGTACAGCAAAGCAACGACGGGATGGTACTGGTGATGCACGACGAAAAAATCAACCGTACCACAAACGGAAAAGGAGTTATCAGCGAACTGAACTATGCACAACTGAAAGATGTGGATGCCGGTAGCAAATTTTCAAAAGAGTTCAGTAATGAAAAAATCCCTTTGCTGGACGAGGTTTTGCACCTGGTCAACGGACAATGTGAGCTGCTGGTGGAAATAAAAAATCCCGGGAACATCAACCAGGGACTTGAAAAAAATGTGGCCAACCTCATACAGCAACACCAGGCATTGGCATGGTGCATCGTGCAATCCTTTGAATACGAATCGTTGTACCGCCTGCACAAAATCAACGACCAAATCACTCTGGGACTGCTTCTCGACAAGCCTAAAACGGACACTTTAAAAAAATCCGCCGCCAATACCAGCTTCATCAGCGAAATAAACATAAACCGCCGTAGCGCCAGTGCCGCCATGATTGACCTGATTCACCAAATGAATAAGAAAGTTTTTGTGTGGACAGTCAATAAACCCGGGGAGATGGCCAGGCTGATAAAAAATGGGGCTGACGGCATCATTACCGATGACCCAAAAACATTAAAAGCCTTGCTGTACGGATAATCCTGAAGACTTTGCCACCTTTGCGGAAAAAATATTCCAAAATAAAAAACAGCAATGATTTCATTTTTATAAAAAGTTGTATCTTTGCAGTCCAAAATGCCACCTTAGCTCAGCTGGTTAGAGTGCCAGATTGTGGATCTGGAGGTCATGGGTTCGAATCTCATAGGTGGTACCAAAAAAAGCACAACACCTTTTGGTGGGGTGCTTTTTGTGTTTATCTTCGTAAAAATTTTTAACCATGGCTGACAAAAGAGGTATTATACCGAGAAAAATAAAAGGATTCAGAGATATTGATCCCAACCTTAATCAGTTAAAATGGAAAATCATCCATGCCGCCAGCAGCATTTACAAGCTTTATGGTTTTGAACACTGGGACACCCCCATACTCGAATACGCCGATAATCTGGGCAAATACCTTCCCGACACCGATACCATAGAAGA
>DAOOWO010000217.1:0-4688 GCA_035371225.1 Bacteroidales bacterium
AACCTGTTGGCTTTCTTCGTATGAATTGGTAAAACTAAGCAGAAATGATTTTGTTTGGTCCGACTGATATAATATCTGGGTTTGCGCACCTGCCCCCAGCCATGCAAATATTAATAAAATAAATATAATACGGGTTTTCATAAATTGAAATTTGGTGATACAAAAATATAACTTTGTTATGAGATGTCAGCGCGAAATCTCAAATGATTAGCAGAAAAAAAGCTGTAAATATTATGGTTTGCTGATAGAAACAGCTTTATATGCAGGTCATTGTATGTTTCTATAACAATTTTGTTAATATTGTTGCCGGTCTGTTCAAAATATGCTGATAACTTTTCGATGAGGACTTCATTGGAATCTCTAATTTTGAATTTTAATAAATAACAATTATGAGCGGATTTTTTGGTTGTGTTTCGAAAGAGGATTGTGTAAAAGATGTCTTCTATGGCACGGATTATCATTGCCACCTTGGAACAAAAAGGGCGGGCATGGTTTTTTATTCAAAACAAAAAGGGTTTCAGCGGGCCATCCACAGCCTCGAAGATGGCTATTTTCGTAATAAATTTGAAGGAAACATCGCCGGCTTCAGCGGTAATGCCGGAATAGGGGTTATCAGCGATACTGAATCTCAGCCCATCATTGTTTCTTCGCATCTGGGGTGGTTTGCCGTTGCCACTGTAAGTAAAATCAACAATATTGAGGAACTGGAGCAGCGTTTTTTGAAACAGCATCGTTTTTTTACCGAAATCAGCCAGGGTGCTATCAACCCGACAGAACTTATTGCTATGCTGATTGCAGAACAGGAAGATTTTGTTTCGGGAATTCAGAATGTGTTCAATGCCGTTAAAGGTTCCTGTTCTATGCTTGTCATTACTCAGGATGGCATCATTGCCGCCAGGGACAAACTGGGACGGACTCCTATAATTTTGGGCAAAAAGAATAATGCGTACGCGGCAACTTTTGAAACCATTGCTTTTCCTAACCTGGGCTTTGAGATAGAAAAATACCTGGGTCCCGGTGAAATAGTGAAGTTGACTGCCGAAGGTTATGAACAACTGCGCAAACCCGATGATAAGATGCAGATATGTTCATTTTTGTGGGTTTACTATGGTTATCCGCCATCGTATTATGAAGGTATTAATGTGGATGATTGCCGTTATGAATGCGGTAGGGCGCTGGCAAGAAATGATGCGGTAGAAGCCGATTTTGTGGCCGGTATCCCTGATTCAGGCATCGGCCATGCGCTGGGATACAGTAACCAGAAACACCTTCCATACAAAAGGCCTTACATCAAATATACGCCGACATGGCCCCGCAGTTTTATGCCGCAAAATCAGGATAAACGCGAACTGGTGGCCCGTATGAAACTTATAGCAAACGATGCTATAATCCGGGGAAAACGGGGCGTTTTTCTTGACGACTCCATCGTTCGCGGCACCCAACTGAAAGACAATGTGCGCGACTTGTACAAAGCAGGTATCGGCGAAGTGCATATGCGGATAGCCTGCCCGCCGCTAACCTATCCCTGCCAGTTTCTGAATTTCAGCCGGTCCCGTTCCAGCCTTGAACTGGCAACGCATGCTGCTGTGAAACAATTGGAAGGCAAAGAGATTGATGATATGAAGGTGTATTCCGACAGTCATACTGAAAAATACAATGCCATGGTGGAACAGATGCGGAAGAATATAGGTGTTACCACACTTGCTTTTCAGCGGCTCGACAACCTGGTGGAAGCCATCGGCATTCCGAAATGCAAACTATGTACCCACTGCTGGGACGGTAGCAGCTATTTCTAATTTCTGGTTGCTTCAAAAGTGATTCTCTGATTTTGAGAAGTTTACAGGTTTCTTTCTGACTGCATATTGTTGACTTACTGCTATTTTTCAGGGTTGGCAATAAGTGCGCGGATTACTTCACGGTTTTTAATAGTGACAGTGTCATTGGGGTTCAACTCAATCATTTTATCGTAATCGGCAATAGTTCCTTCATAATCTTTTAGGATGCATTTCAGCATACTGCGGTTATTGTATGCTTTAATGAGTTTGGGATTTATTTCAATCGCCTTATCATAATCACTGATAGCACCTGCAAAATCATTAATTTCTTTTTTGACGTTTCCCCTGTTGAAATAGGCATTTTCGGCTTTCGGGTCCAGTTCAATTACTTTATCAAAATCCGTTATGGCGCCTGCAAAATCCAGATTATCTTTTTTTGCGTTACCTCTGTCAAAATAGAGGTCTTTTTTAGACGGATTTTTCTGAATTTCCATATCAAAATCTTTGATGGCAGCCGTATAATCTTTAAGAAAGTAATTGGCAAGCCCCCTGTTGTGATAAGCGCTGGCATAGTTATTATTTACCTTGATAAGGTTGTTGAAATCCTGAAAGGATTTCTTGAAAAATGCTTCTTTTTGCCCGGCATTAAGCGAATCACTCTGGGCAATTTTCAGGTAATAACATCCGCGGTTGTTATAAGCCAATGGATTTTCAGGGTATTTTTCCATCACATCAGAAAAAAGAGTTTCGTCATTTTTCCATTTGTCGATCCTGAAAAATGTTATTGCCGCAAAAATTACTACGCCCAAAACAAGCGTACTCAACAGCACGTTTTTATAGGACTTGTTCGTTTTGGCCGAAAGATTTTCGAACAATTTTCCTACAATAAAAAATATCCCGATATAAGGAACATAAGTATAACGGTCGGCCATGGTGGCATTTCCCACCGTGATAATCTGAAGCACCAGCAGGATGGTGGTTACAAAGAATAAAAATCCAAAAATAATGTCTTTTCCCCAACGGCGCGAATACCAAACGAAAAACAGCAATAAGGCAAGCAGTATGGCAGAGATGTAATAATTTATGGATAAGCCACTTCCGAGATCGGCAGGATAAGGATAAAGCGCCGATAGGTGGTACGGAACGAAAGCCTTTATTATATAGGAAATAAACGAGTTGGAAACGATGAAAATTCGGTCCAAAAAAGGAATAATCTGTTCTTCGGTAACAGGCATGGCAGCTTTTTGTGAGTTCATAGCCAGCAAACCGAACACAAGGGAGATGGCAAAAAACGGAATTTTTTCTGCGATGGTTTTCCAGGTAAACTTTCTATTGAGATAATAATCAAAAAGAAGCATTACCAAAGGCAGGATAACCGCAGCCGACTTGCTGAAACACGAAAGCAAAAATAACAAACCCGTCAGAAGAAGGTTCTTTAATTGCCCTGTTTTCAGATAATCGGTATAAAAAATAAGAGATAGCAAAAAGAAGAAAGTGTACAACACATCTTTTCTTTCAGAAACCCAGGCCACCGACTCAACATGTAAGGGGTGAAGGGCAAAAAAAGCCGCCGTTATCAGGGCAACATTCACATTTTGGGGAGCAAGCTTTTTAATCAGGATAAACACCAGCAATGAATTCAGCACATGCATTACTATGTTTACAAAATGATACAGGCCGGGAGCATCGCCGGCAATCTTGTAATCAATGGCATATCCAAGCGTGGTAAGGGGGTGGTAGTTGCCGAAATAAAACTCTGAGAACATTTGCCTGATATTTTCCCAGTTCAGTGCTTTTATCCGCTCATTCAGGTTAATATACATGTTGTCATCCCATATCAGAAAATCAAACCATATCGTCTTGAAATAGATGACAAATGTGAGTAGCATTATCATTCCTAAGGCATACCAGGTGGTTTTGTTATTGCCGTTGCTCTTTATTTTTGATACAGTTTTTTTTGATGAATACGATTTTTGCTGATGTTTCCTGTTTTTCTCTTTTACAGCCATTGTTTCAGATATTAATAATGTTTTATTGCCAGATCATTTTCTGGCGTTTTTGTTTCAATCAGAACTACATTGGTATTTTGCCATTAATTATTTATTCCCAGCATTTGTTTTACATTTTCGCGGTTATTTATGGCATCAAGGTATTGCGGGTCAAGTTCTATGGCTTTGTTATAATCCTGGAGAGCTCCCTGCAAATCGCCCAGTTGAAACCGTGCGGTGCCCCTGTTGCCATATGCCAGTGCGTATCTGGGATCAAGTTTAACAGCGTGATCAAAATCTTCAAAAGCTGCCTGAAAGTTTTTCAACATAAACTCGGCACAACCCTTGTTGAAGTATACTTTTACTTTATCGGCCTTGTTCATCGGACATTTCAGGGCATTATGATAGCTGGCCACCGACTGTTGTAAATTGGGTTCCTTGTTGGCACTGTCGGCAATGACGGCCGACTGGTCGAGGTAATGATCTCCAAGCAAATAATAAGGAGTTCCGCAGTCAGGATATTTTTTTATTACATCAGAAAACAACGTCCGGTCGTTTTCCCATATTTGTACCCGCATATAGGTAAGCATTGAAAATAATGTAAAGCCAAGCATAAAAACAGCTAATAGGAGATTTTTATATTTTTTCAATTTTCCTTTTGCCGTATCTGCATGATTTTCGAATAGCCTGCCCAGAATAAAAAATATCCCGATATAGGGTACATAAGTGTAACGGTCAGACATAGTTACGCCGCCAACACGCTTAAATTGCAGTACCAAAATAATGCTTATTACAAAAAATAAAAATCCGAAAATGATGTCTTTTCCCCATTTGCGTGAGTGCCATACAAAATAAAGCAGCAGCCCTGCCGCCGGAATTGTAAGATAATACAAGGGAGATAAATCGCAGCCATAACCGGAAGGAT
>DAOOWO010000218.1:0-4682 GCA_035371225.1 Bacteroidales bacterium
AAAGACAACTACCAGTACCTGACAGCAGAACAACAGATAAAAATCAACGAACAACTTGCAAAGGAAGCACGGGCTGAACGTATGCCTTCACTCCGGCTAAACACCGCCTATGATTTGGGGTTTACTCAAAACACAAAAGGGAACACACTGACAAATCTTAATTATGGCCCCTATGCCGGCCTCAACCTGCAAATACCAATATTTAACGGCGGCACCTATCGGATACGTCAAAAAACTGCTCAGCTCAACACCAACAACGCCAGGCTGCAAAAAGAAAATTTGTTTAACGAACTGACCTCCTCGGCAAGAAAAACCCATCAGGCCTATAAAAATGCCTTGACCCAAATAGACATACAACAAACATCCTCTCAACTTTCTGAAAAGTTGGTAGCACTTGTACTTCAAAAATTCCAGTTAAACCAATCTACCATCCTCGACCTGAAAGCAGCCCAGCAGAGTTATGAAAATTCGGCTTACCTCCTGGTAAATCTGCAATATCAGGCCAAAGTAGCAGAAATAGAACTCAAACGCCTTTCCTGCCTTCTGAAATAATCTGAAATTTATGTCAACCACCTGATTATATTTTTTTTTGTATCTTTATGGGACATTTTTATTAATTTTATAATTATTTAATTGTTTTCCCGTTACTATTGCACCACTAAAAAACAGCAACAGAGAATGATTCGTAAGATTTTTTCCATCCTTATACTATTCTTCATTGGTTTGGGCATTATCCATGCACAGGCGCCCAAGTACAGCAATGAATTTTTGTCTATTGGCGTAGGCGCCCGCGCTTTGGGGATGTCAAACTCCAACGTCTCCTTTGTTAATGATGTAACCTCGGGATACTGGAACCCTGCCGGACTGGCCATGATACCGTCTATGTTTCAGGTTGGATTGATGCATTCAGAGTATTTCGCCGGCATAGCCAAATATGATTATGGGGCACTGGCCCTACAAATTGACGATAAAAGCACTGCCGCCCTGACTTTTATTCGTTTTGGCGTTGACGACATTCCTAACACTACCGAGCTTATCGATGCTCAGGGAAATATCGATTACGACCGCATCACCACATTTTCGGCTGCCGATTACGCCGTACTCCTTTCTTACGCACGAAAATCAAAAATTGAAGGCCTGCGCTACGGAGGCAGCGCCAAAATAATTTACCGGAAAGTAGGCTCTTTTGCTCATTCATGGGGTTTCGGATTGGATCTCGGAGTACAGTACGACCTGAAAAAATGGCACTTCGGAGCTACCGCAAGAGACATCACTTCAACCTTCAATGCCTGGAAATACAATCTCGACGACAACATGAAAGATGTTTTTACCCGTACTGGCAACGAAATCCCCGAAAACTCCCTCGAGCTTACCCTGCCCCGTCTTAACCTGGGCGCGGCCCGCCGTTTTGATTTTCCCAAAAAGTTTTCGGCCCTGGTGGCCATCGATCTCGACATGACCTTTGACGGGAAGCGTAACGTACTCATCAGAAGCAACCCCATTTCTATCGACCCTCATGCAGGCCTGGAATTCGGCTATAACGAAATTGTTTTTCTGCGGGGCGGCTTCGGAAACATTCAGAAAGAAACCAATATCGATGGGAAGAAAAAAATATCCTTTCAACCTAATATCGGGGTGGGTATCGTAATTAAAAAAATAGTGGCTATAGATTATGCTTTTACTGATGTTGGCAATGCTTCCATCGCACTATATTCACATGTCTTTTCCGTAAAGCTAAATATCAACCGTAAAAAAGCCGCTGTCGAAGATAAAAATCAGGATAAACAAAAAAACAGCTTTTTCTAAAGCCTATGAAAAGACTTTTATCTGTTTTATTTCTTTTTTCTTTATGCCTGCCTGCCTTTGCGCAACCCTATGGCAATGAATGGATCAACTATTCTCAATCGTATTACAAAGTTTATATTCACGAAAACGGCGTTTACCGCATTGATTACAACACCCTGCTGAATAACGGCTTTCCACTGGGTAGCATTAACCCACGCAATATACAGGTCTTCAACAAAGGCGTTGAGCAATATATCTTCGTTAAAGGAGAAAACGACAACATTTTTAATCCCGGTGACTATATTGAATTTTACGCCGAAAAAAACGACGGCACCCTGGACACACCGCTTTATAAAAACCCGGAAGGCCAGGCCAACAAGGCCTACAGCCTGTTCAGTGATTCTTCGGTATATTTTATCACCTGGAATAATTCTTTCAGCAACCGGAGATTGCAGGCCGACAATGATGTTAATTTCAGCAGCTATTCACCCGTGCCATACATCTTCAAAACCTCCCGCGAAAACTATACGGCCCGTTATTTTGCAGGAGAAACCAATGCCGGAGGAATCACCGATCCTGAATACACAGCCAATGAAGGCTGGTTTGATAACGGGTTTAACGTTGGGCAATCTGTCACAAAAAACATAACTACCACCAACAAATACGCAAACGGCCCTGATGCTGAAGCGGAATTTGTAGTTCTCGGACAATCTAACTATGCCGGAGTATACATAGATCATCATTTGAACATCAGCTTTGCAGGAATTACTATCGACACGCTGTTTGACGGATACCAGGTGCTCCGTTTTAATAACACCCTCCCTGTTGCACAAATCGGCAACACCTCCACTCCATTTGTATTCAGCTCGGTAAACGACCTGGGCGTAGGTTCCGACAGGAATACCATTGCATATATACAAATTAAATATCCACACACCCTCAACCTCGGCGGCGCATCCATGTTTGATTTCTCGGCACTGGATGCTCTTCAGACAAAATCATTATTGCATTTTACAAATTTCAATACTGTATCGGGCGATACAGCCAGACTGTACGATATCACCAATCACAGGCGTATAAAAGTTGTATACGATGGCACAGCATACAAATGCCTGCTGTCAAACTCGGGAGGTGAAAAATTCTGCCACCTTACTTCCGACAACGCCATAAAAAACATTAACCAGATATACCCGGTCAGCAACGATGCAAAATTCATCAATTATCAAACTATTGCCAACACGGAATTTACCGATTATCTCATCCTGACTCATCCTTCACTTTGGGCTGAAGCCGAAAATTACGAAAATTACAGAAACACCACGGGGTACCATGCCCTGACGGTTAATGTGGAACATTTATACGATCAGTTTGGCTATGGAATTTTAAAGTCAGCCTTCTCAATAAGAAATTTTGTCCGCTTTGCCTTTTATCATTTTTCTGAAAAACCCAGGGGACTGTTCCTTGTTGGCAAAGGATACCGTGCCGCTTCCGATGGTTCGTTGCCGCAATACCGCACCGATGCCTACCACTTCCAAATGACGCTGGTGCCTTCCTTTGGCTATCCCCCTTCCGACCAGCTTTTTTCTCAGGGCATTTTAGACAGCCTCTTTATACCAGCCATACCCACCGGACGCCTCAGCGCCCGTACCCCCGAAGATGTAGCCATCTATCTTGACAAGATACAACAATTTGAACTGGCTCAGCAGACACCACAGGAATGGATGAAAACTATACTACATTTTGGAGGAGGAGGCAATAGCAGCGAACAACAAATGCTGGCCGCTTACCTAAATCACTACAAACAAACTATTGAAGCCCCACTGTTCGGAGGCCATGTTCACACGTTCCTGAAAACATCCTCGGAACCCATGCAGATTAACCAATCGGATTCACTCCGCAACCTCATAAATAACGGAGTTACTATGATGACATTTTTCGGTCATGCAGCTTCAGTAGGCTTCGATGTTTCGGTAGATGTCCCTTCGGAATACCAGAACTACGGCAAATACCCCTTTATTCTTGCCAATTCGTGCTGGGCCGGCGATATCTATCTGGATCAAAACAGTACCAGCGAAGAATTTATACTCATAGAAGATAAAGGATCTATAGGTTTTCTGGCATCTATTTCTTTAGGCATACCTGCAGCCCTGAATGTTTTTTCCGATGAATTATATCACCAGATCAGTTATAAAAGTTATGGAAAGCCTATAGGTGAAATCATAAAAAACACTATTGATTCCATACAAGGCCCCGACTTGGTATTAAAAGAAAACGCCCTTACCATGGTGTTGCACGGCGACCCGGCTATCATCTTAAACTCGTTTGCCAAACCCGATTATGTAATTACTCCGCCCAATGTGTTTTTTACTCCTCCCCAGGTAACTTCCGATCTCGATTCGTTCAATATTCATATCGTTTCAACCAACATCGGCAGAGCTATCAACGACTCTATCATTGTCCAGACTACCCGCACCTTCCCCAACGGAACAACGGCAACCAACTACTTCAACAAGATCAAAGCGCCGCTGTTTAAAGACACCCTCACACTGCGGGTGCCCGTTGACATCATCAACGGCCTTGGATTGAACAAATTCAGAATCTATCTCGACTGCTACCAAACCATAGATGAAATATCTGAAACCAATAACATCATAGAGGTTCCGCTGATGATAAAATCATCAGATATCGTACCGGTGTATCCTTATAAATATGCTGTGATGCCGGCACTTCCACTCACCTTAAAAGCCTCCACCAGTGATGCTTTTATCGGCTTGCAGGATTATGAATTTCAACTCGACACCTCCGATGCTTTCAACAGTCCGATAAAACAGGTATTTCATACCAATCATTCAGGCGGTGTAGTTCCCTGGACACCCAATTTCCCTATCACCACCGAC
>DAOOWO010000219.1:0-4601 GCA_035371225.1 Bacteroidales bacterium
TGGCAATTCAGTAATGGCTAACGCCAGGCCGGTATTTTTTTTGAGCAAGCTGATGCGGTCAACCAGGGAATCGGCAAGCTGGACAATTTTATTTTCCTTTAAAAAACACACAGCCATGAATGATTGTTTTTTGTCTTTGTCCAGCTCTTTCAACTGTTGAGGCTGTAGTCGTCCATCGGTCCAGCTCCAAAGATCGAGTTTTACTTTTTCTTCATCCAGAAGTGTATCTTTAGGTTCAGGATATTTGCGCGGAGCAGTTCCAAAATATAGCAGGGCGCCATCTTCAGAAAACTTCGGAGACTGGTTTTCGCTCACACGCCAGCGCACCGGAAAGCTGGTTTCGGAAGTATCTGCCAGAGTGCGTACTATGTTTTCCTGGATATTCCAACCCATTATCCTGTACTGTTTTACCTTGCCGGTATCCTGCGAAAACAAAAATGCCAACTGTTGTCCGGCGTCATCACAGGCAATGCTTTTAGCCGTGCCGGGACTTAGCAGCAAAGTGTCGGGCTTAGCTTTTCCTGCTGCATAAATGCTGACAGCTACCGTGTCAACTGAGTCTTTTTTGACGGAAACCATGGACAGCAAAGCACCGTTTTTAGAGAAACTGTATTCTGTAACCAGTTTGTTGATAAGGCAGATATCCTCCATTGGATCATAAATAAGCAAATCGGTACCACTTTGCTTTGGTGCTTTTTTCTTGTCTTTTTTGGGTTCTGCCTGCTTACTTTTCACAGTATCAGCCACTTTGGCAGTATCTTTCTTGTCGTTTTTTTCTTTTTTTTCTTCCAGCAGCAGTGCTATCCAAGAGCCGCCATCAGGTGCGATTTTAAAAGATTTTACATTATCAAACTTTTTAAGTGTCCGTGTTTTAAGTATCCAAACTCCTGCTGAATCCTTGGGAAGGTCTTCTTCCTTTGTTTTTTTTAATTTCAGTTTTCGCACACTGTCAGCCGGTTGCTTGATTTTGAATACCACAAATTCGTTGTTTGCCGAGATTTGAGCATCACAGCCACGAAAGATTGAGTCTTTAGAGTTTTTAGCGGTATTTACAATATAAAGCCATCCATCACCTTTCAGAGGATTAATTTCATAGGTAATCCATTTTCCGTCATCAGAGATGGCAGTACTTTTAATGGTTTTCCATATTGGATACACATTCTCATCAATTTTTTTCTTGTCTGTTGCCTGGCCAAAAAGAAATGCAAAATTCAATAAGCAAGCAGCAAGAGTAATCACGGCCTTCTTCATAATATTTTTAGTTTTATGGGTGTATACATATTAAGGGAATTTCAAAACTCTTCACTAAAAAAATTCCTGGATTGGCTGCATTGTGCAGTTTTATTAAAAAATCCACAACTTTGCACCATCAGAAGCAAATATAACACTATGCAGCTTTACTTCTGCAGGGTTTTCTGTCTGATGTCAAATTTTATTATCTCTTCTATCTGTTCTGCATCAATACGCTTGGCTACAATTTTCTTTTTCTCGTCGAGCAGATAAATCACAGGAGTGCTGTAAATGTCGTAGGTATCGGCAAAATGCGGTGTGACCGTTCTGGGGCCGTTAACATTAATGAATGGCATATTGTTTTTGCGGATAAACTTTTTCATTTCGGCCATATTTGTGTCGGTACAAACGGCAAATACCTCCAATCCCAATTCTGATTTCTTTTTATGATAAAATTCCACCAATTTGGGGACTTCAGTTTTGCAATGCCCGCATTCATAATCCCAAAACAGTATTAAAGTATATTTTGCATTGATGGCATAAAGGGATTGCAACTGAAGGCTGGAATCCTGCATAATCATAGGTGGAGCTTCTTTACCGATGAGAATAGGCTTGAGTTTCATGGCACGTTTTGTAATGTTGTCCAGTGTAGTTTCGGACATCCAGAAACATTGCCCAGTCATATAATAGGTTTCCACCATGTGGACAAAAATTTTGTCGAACCCCATGATTTTAGAGGTTTCGTAAACATAGGTGATGTACCACACCACGTATTTGAACATTTCCTGATTGGCACGAGCTTTTTCCACCAGTTTGTCGGCTTCCACAATAATGGAATCGGGATGCTGCACAACCACATTGGAAAAAAAATTGTTGATACGGTTATAAAATACAGGTGTTCTGAGAATCTTGTCGTCGGAAAAAGTGATGTTATCCCAATAATGATTTTTGAAATAATAATAACGGAAAGTAGAATCTTTACGTCCGTTGGCTAACACCGGCGGTTCGGGCACTTCGGGGTCGCGTGACGATACAAACACATTGGCAATCAGGGTTTCGGGATGGCTTTTAATGAGTTCTATTTTATAATTTTTGACAAATTCATCGATTTTTTCCATTTCTTTTCTGATGGCTTCGGTGCTGTCTTTATTGCTTTTATTTGCATCCATACGTTTTTTCAGCGGATCGTATTTTTTTTGATTTTCATCAATCACGTTCAGATACTTATAAAAAATCTGGTTTTCCTCCGACCCTTTGATCTTCATGTTTTTTATGGGATACACGGTGTCAGTCTCCAGCGAAATAGTTTGTTCTTTGTTAACAATAAATTCAAAATATTTCTTTTCCGGATACACCACAAAGTAAATTCCTCCCGGCAGGGCTTCTTTGCCACTGAACACCATTTCTCCTTTGGTATTAGTTATGGCAGTGTCGTCGATGTACTGGTGCTGTCCGTAATAGTGTCCGAGATAACAGGTGTCATTAACAATTCCTGCAATTTTGACAGTAACCTTATGTCCTGCCATCTCCATTGATGTATAGGATAAGGGTTTCTCCGCATGGTAATTAACTATAAATAATGCAGTTAGAATGATATTAGAGATATAACTAAACATAATGTAAATTTTTGGCTTTTGTCCTGCAAATTTAATGCTAAAGAAGATACTTACAGCGGTTTTTGTTAATTTTTTCCATGTAGATGGACCCAACTTTCACAAAAAATTGTACCACATCAGAAACGCAAATTGAATATTGTAGTCAATTATATTATTTTTGCGGTGCAATAAAAAATAAGCAACATGAAAAGAACAGCATTTTGGGTACTACTGCTTTTTACGCTTTCTCCTGCCGGATTTAGTCAGCATTTTTATGCAGGAGCTAAAGCAGGACTTAACGTCATACCGCTTGAAAATCATGATCTTAAAGGCCGCTTATTCAGTGCCGGCTACCATGTTGGCGGGATGGGCAGTTATAAGGTTAACGACTGGTTTTCGGTTTCGGCAGAAGTTATGCTTACTTCGCAAAAGAAAACCTATGAAAAATTTGATACAGCTTCGTTCATAGGTACTCTGGCGGAAAACCCATTGCTTTCCCTTGCCGGCGTTGATATTGATGAGATAATGGATACCCTGGGTATGGTTACGGAATATATCAACGATAATGTGTATAACACCCGTACAGGCGTGGTAAACCTCACTTATATCAAAGTTCCTCTGCTTGCGTGTTTCAACTACAAGTCGGTATATTTATCGGTAGGGCCTTATGTTTCTTTTCTGATATCAAACAAAACCGACGAAGAGTTCAGGCAACATATACCCATAGTGGAAACGATGACAGGCCTTGACACCATTCCATTTTATACTTCCATCATCAATGCCTCGTTTCCGGGTTATAGCGAGCCATTGGTAAGCAAGATGGAAAAAGACAAAACCATCGGAAAAATTGATTTCGGCCTTACGGCTGAAGTTTCATACAGGCTGGGCAACAATGTAACCCTGGGCGTGAGTTATCATCAGGGATTGCTCAATTACCGGAATCCGGCGATTTACAAAAAAGATTACTTGACGTCGTTCAATTTTTCTATAGGATATTTGTTCGGCTTTTCAGGAAACAATAAATCTATATTTTAATACGAATGATGCAGAAACCTCCCTGCAAAATGCGGTTATAAATTGTTGTGGTTAACTTGATAATTAGAGTTTATCCAAAATGTCCTACTTCATCCCCGCCTGACAGACACGGACTGGCAGGGTTATTCTTGTTTTGAAAACAGCCGTTTGCAAAAGCAAACTCCTTGATTTTCAAGACTTCGGAATCCTCGAATTCGAATATTCTGGTTCAAGCTCCGACTTAATGGACAGACACTAATTAATAGTATTGGCCGTATTTTCAGTCCTTTTTCTTTAATTCCAGTTTGATTCAGCATTTCATACAAATTGTATTTATTTTTTAGTCCAAAGACAAAAAAACAAAATGGCTTATATTATATTATTGTTTTTCTTCAATTTTTGTACAAACTAACTAAAATTTTGTATCTTTGCGGTCAGATAATATTGCTAATAGCAAATTTATTTTTTATGGAATGTTTATGTAAAATAAAGACAGTGTTCAAGAAAATACATGAGTTTGAGCAAAACCTTCAAACTATGCATAACGTAACTATTAACGAAGCCATGGTAATATGCTGTTTGTCCGAAACTAAGAAATCTTCGGGTGGAATAGCAAAAGAAACCGAAATATCATTAAGCCGGACATCGCGTGTTTTGCTTTCGCTGGAACAGAAAGGTTACATTAAACGCAGTTTAGGTGATAAAGATAAACGCCAGATGATGTTTGTACTGTCGTCCTCCGGAAAAATAAAACTGGCTGAA